>CAYYOE010000118.1:0-9036 GCA_964473055.1 uncultured Rhodobacterales bacterium
GCCTGCCCCAATCAGCCGGGACTTGTCCGTAGCAGGATTGGAAACAGTGAATTCGACGGCAGAACGGGCAAACTGCGCCCGATCCTGCTCGCCGACACCATAGAGGGCGCCCGAAGGGAATTGCAATGCAGGATTTCGGGCCTGACCGCCCGAACCGGCCCGGCCCGGTTGCACCGGGTGGTGCTACAGATAGTCGGACCGGGTCAGGTTGTACTTGGCCATCTTCTCGTTCAGCGTGCGCCGCGGCAGGCACAATTCGTCCATCACTGCGGTGATCGACCCCTTGTGGCGGCGCATCGTGTTGTCGATCAGCATCCGCTCGAAGGCTTCGACGTATTCCTTCAGGGGCTTGCCCTCGGTGGTCATGGCGGGGGTGGACGTATCGCTGTCCGCCATCAGAAGCGACGCGATCGACCCCGTGCCGCGGCGGTTCTGCAGCACCGCGCGCTCGGCGACGTTCATCAGTTGCCGGATGTTGCCGGGCCAGGGCGCCTGCAACAGTTGCGCGGCCTCCTGCGCCGTCACCTCGGGCGCATCGCAGCCATATTCTTCGGAATACTGCTCGGAATACCGCGAGAACAGGGTCACGATATCCTCGCCCCGGTTGCGCAGGGGCGGCAGGGTGATCTTCATGGCAGCAAGCCGGAAGTACAGGTCCGGGCGCAGCATGTCCTCACAGGTCTTGCCCTGTTGCTGCAGGTTCGAGATCGCTACCACCCGCGTCTCGGGCGGCGATCCCAGTTCGTTCATCCAGGTCAGCAGACGCGCCTGCAAGGGCGCGGTCAGTGCCTCGATGTCTTCCAGGACGAGGGTTCCCCCCCGCGCCTCCTCCACGGCCGGCAGAACGCCGCCTTCCTCGATCGGCCCGAACAGGCGCCGTGTCAGGCTGTCCTCGCCGTAGGCGCCACAGGACAGAAGCACGAACCGCTTGCCCGCCTTGGCGCCCACGGCATGCAGGGCATGGGCCGCCAGCGTCTTGCCGGTGCCGGTCTCGCCGTCGATCAGGACATGGCCATCGGCCTGACCCAGGTCGAGGATGTCCTCGCGCAGGCGCTGCATCACGTCCGAGGTGCCCACGAGCTTCTTCATGATGCCCGACCCGTCGCCCAGTTCGCGGCGCAGCGCACGGTTGTCGAGCGTCAGGCGACGGTTCGTCGCGGCCTTGCGGGCAAGCTCGGTCATCCGGTCCGGGTTGAAGGGCTTTTCAAGAAAGTCGAAGGCGCCGATCCGCATCGCCTCGACCGCCATGGGCACGTCGCCGTGGCCCGTGATCATGATGACCGGCAAGCCGCTGTCGAGGCTGAGCAGCCTGCGCAACAGGGCCATGCCGTCCATCCCGGGCATGCGGATGTCCGAGATCACCGCGCCGGGCCACTCCGGCCCCAGGACCTTCAGCGCATCCTCGGCATTCGCAAAGGTCTCGGTCTCGAACCCCGACAGCGACAGCCACTGGCTGATCGACTGCCGCATGTCCTGTTCGTCATCGATGATCGCGATCTTCAAGCTCGAGGCCATGTTGGTCTTTCCATAAATGCCCGGCCAATTCTGGCGTGGCAGGGGCCGCCCGTCATGTCATTCGGCCGCGGCGACCGGCTGCTGCACCCAACGCGGCATGTCGACGTCGAAGATCGCACCGCCACCTTGCGCATTTCGTGCCGTCAGACGCCCGCCGAAATCCCGCACGATGCCGGACGAAATGGCAAGGCCCAGCCCGACCCCGTCCCCGGGGGCCTTCGTGGTGTAGAACGGTTCGAACAGCTGGTCGAGATCGGTAATGCCGGTGCCGTTGTCACGCACGGTCAGCACGGCGCGTTCCCCCCCCGTCACCAGGATGTCGATGGTGGGGTTCGGCACGCCCCGCGTGGCGTCGATGGCGTTGCGCAGCAGGTTGATGATGACCTGTTCCATGCGGATCCGGTCGGCCAGCACCATCACCGGCTCGCGCGGGACCGACCGGGCGATCTGCGCCTCGCGCCGCTTCAGCTGCGGCTCCATCATCGCCAGCGCCGACGACAGCGCGTCGCGCAGGTCGAAAGGCTCGAACGCATCGCCGCCCTTGCGCGCGTAACTCTTCAGTTGCCGCGTGATCGCACCCATCCGGTCGATCAGGTCGTCGATGCGCTGGAACGACGACAACGCCTCGTCGGGCCGCTTGCGCTGCAGCAGCAGCCGTGCGCCCGCCAGATAGGTCTTCATCGCGGCCAGGGGCTGGTTCAGCTCGTGACTGACCGCCGCCGACATCTCGCCCAGAGCGGCCAGTTTGGACGATTGCGCCAGCGTCTGCTCGGCCACTTCCAGCGACCGTTCGGCCTTTTGCCGTTCGGCGATCTCGCGCTGCAGCGCCGCGTTCAGCTGGCGCAGTTCCACCGATTCGCGCTGGAACTTGCCCGCCTTGGTCCAGGCGCGACGGCTTGCCATGTAGAAGGCCCCGGCCAGCAGGATGGCAAAGGCCATGATCTCGACCGCGATCACCGCGTTCACCCGCTCGCGCACGCTGGCATAGGTGGTGTAGCTGACGATCCGCCAGCCCTGGAACGGCACCCGCACTTCCTGGCGCATCACCGCCTGCCCGGCGAGGTAGGCATCGGGCGGCACCAGCGTCCAGTCCGACGTCGCCATGATCGCGCGCAGGATGGCGGATGGTGCGCTTTCGGTCGCCAGGGCCTCGGTCTCGGACTTGCCGCGCCAGCGCGGTTCGGTGGACAGCAGGATCGTGCCTTCGCTGTTGGTCACCAGAACGGCATCGGCGATCCCGGCCCAGGACTGCTCGAACCGGCGCAGGTCCACCTCGACCACGATCACGCCCGGCGCGCCGCCGGGGCCGGAAACGCGACGGCTGTAGAAGAACTGATGTGCCCCTGTATCGCGCGGAAAGGCGCTGAACACCGTGTCCGACGACCGCAGCGCCGACACGAAATAGACTTCGGCGCGGTGGTTCGAACCGATCCGCTCGCGATTCGTCGCCGCCACCGCCCTGCCCTGCGCATCCAGCAGCATGAGCGAGGCGGCGCCGATGTCGCTGCGATAGTCGATCAGGATCTGCGAGGTAAGCGAGAAGTCGCGGCTGCCCAGCGCGCTCAGCAGCACCGGGTCACGCGCCAGCAGCGCCGGAACAAGGGCCGCCCGCTGCACCTCGGCCATGATGTTCCCGGAATACAGCGCCAGCCGCACCTCGGCCCGGTTCCGCGTCGATTCCGTGAAGCGTTCGGTCAGGAGCTGGTTCGTCACCCAGACCACGCCCACGGCAAGCATCAGGAAGACCAGCAGCGCAATCCGCGCGGGCCAGGACAGGCCGGTGCGCAGGCTGGGCAGCTTGGAGGTCTTGCGGGGCGGTGTCATCGGCTGACTTTGGCGGAAAGCCGCCAGCATTCCAAGCCTGCGGGCCACCCGAGAATCAGGCGGAAACCGCCGCCTGTGCCAGATGGGCGAAAAGCCGCGCGCCATCGGTCTGCCCATGGGCGGATTCGGTTGCACGTTCGGGGTGCGGCATCATTCCCAGCACCCTGCGGTTTTCCGACAACACCCCGGCGATGTCGCGCGCCGATCCGTTCACGGGTTCGGCGTAGCGGAAGGCGACGCGCCCCTCGTCGTCCAGCCGGTCCAGCGTATCGGCATCGGCGGTGTAGTTCCCGTCGTGATGGGCGACAGGCAACCGGATCGCCTGCCCCGCCGCATAGCCGCCGGTAAAGGCGCTGTCGGCGGTGGCGACCGTCAGACCAACGGTGCGGCAGACGAAGGACAGTCCTGCGTTGCGCATCAGGACACCGGGCAGAAGGCCCATTTCGGTCAGCACCTGAAAGCCGTTGCAGATGCCCAGCACGAACCCGCCCCGCCCGGCATGGGCCGCGATGGCCGGCGCGATCGCCGCCCGCGCCGCGATGGCCCCGCAGCGCAGGTAATCGCCATGCGAGAACCCGCCCGGCACGCCCACCACGTCGATACCCGCGGGCAGGTCGGTGTCCTTGTGCCAGACCCGCGCGACAGCGAAGCCCGCACGCTCGAACGCCACGGCCAGGTCGCGGTCGCAGTTCGATCCGGGGTATGTGACGACGGCAGCTTTCATGGGCGGCGGTGTGCCACAACCGGGGGCGCCGCGCCAGAGGGTTGCCGGGGCGCGGCAGACGGCAGCAGGCGGTGGCAGACGGTCGCAGGCAGGGCTTGTCAGGCCGCGTGACGTTGGCAAGCCCCCCGCCCCGATTCCGGTCGCGACGGGGATGATGGCATGACCCGGACCGCGCGCATCCCCCACAATCGGGATTGGAATCCGCCCCCTCCTGCGGCGATAGTCGCGCGCGGGGCGGCGGGCGGAGGGGCGCGGACCATGCGGAAGGGATACCTGCGGGCGTGTCGCGTCCTTGACCGGATCACTCTGGGGCTGGCCAGCGTCGCCGGGGTGGTCATGGTGGCCCTGGTTCTGGGCAATGTCCTGTTCCGCTACGGGTTCGGCGTGGGGTCGATCAAGGCGCAGGACGCCGCCGCCTATGCCTTCGCGATGTTCCTGATCCTGTCGCTGCCCCTGGCGCTGACGCGGGGCGCGCATGTCCGGGTCGATGTGCTGTCGACCCGTCTCGGCCCGCGCTACCTGCGGCGGGCCGATGCCCTGGCCTGGGCCTTCGCGGTCGTCCCGGTCTTCGGGCTGATCCTGATCTCGGGGTGGCGCGATGTCGCCTTTTCCTGGCAGATCGCGGAGGGTTCGGTGACGCCGGGGGGGCTGGGGGGCCTTTACCTGATCCGTGCCATGCTGCCGGTGGCCGCGGCCCTGACCATCCTGCAGGGTCTTGCGGTGCTGCTGCGGGCGCGCGACGCCGCATGACCCCGCAGGAGTGGATCCTGATCGCGATGTTCGCGGGCCTGTTCGGCGGCATCCTGTCGGGCGTGCCCGCCATGCTGGCCATTGCCGGGGTGCCGCTGGCGACCGCCCTCCTGGCAGGGCAGTTCGGCCTGTTCAACCTGTCCTTGCTGAACCTCTTTCCCGCCCGGGTCTGGGGGGTGATGACGAACACCCTGCTGATGGCGGTGCCGCTGTTCGTGCTGATGGGGGTTCTGCTGGAACGATCGGGCCTGGCCGAGCGGATGCTGCGGGTGCTGGCGCGGCTGATGGGCGGCAGCCCGCGCGGCATGGCGCTGTCGGTGCTGGCCTTCTCGACCGTCATCGCCGCCTCGACCGGCATCATCGGGGCGACCATCGTGATGCTGGTGCTGATCGCGCTGGGGCCGATGCTGCAGGCGGGGCTGACCGGACGGCAGGCGGCGGGGCTGATCACCGCGTCGGGGACGTTGGGGCAGATCGTGCCGCCTTCCATCGTGCTGGTCCTGCTGGGCGACCAGATCGGCAACACCTACACCGAGGCGCAGCAGCGCGCGGGCAACTTTGCCCCGGACGTGGTGTCGGTGGCCGACCTGTTCGCGGGGGCACTGATGCCGGGGCTGGTGCTGGTGGGGCTGTACGCGCTGTGGCTTCTCGTCACGCTGCGGCCAGCCCGTTTCGCCGCACCGCCCGCCCGCGCGCCGGTCTCGGGGCACGAGGTCGCCTTCACCTTCCTGCCGCCGATGCTGCTGATCCTCGCCGTGCTGGGGTCGATCCTGGGCGGCGTCGCCACGGCGACCGAGGCGGCGGGGCTGGGCGCGGTGGGCGCGCTTCTGATGGCCGCCTTCGCCCTGGCGCGCGGTCCCGTGGAACGCTGGATCATCGGGCTGGCCGGGCTGTCGGCCTTCGGACTGGTCGGCCTGCGGGTGCTGGGGCTGGGGCGCGCCGCGCTCGATACCCTGCCGGGGATGCTGGCGGCGCTGGGAATCGGGCTGATCGGCCTGGGGGCGCTGGCCGGCACGGCGCGGCTGTGGCGCGCCGGGCAGGTGCAGGCCGCCATGGTCGAGACGATCAAGGTCTCGGGCATGGTCTTCGGCATCGTCATCGCCGCCTCGATGCTGGCGCTGGTGTTCCGCGGCCTGCACGGCGACCGGACGGTGGCCACGCTTATGGCGGCCCTGCCTGGCGGCGACCTGGGCGCCGTCCTTCTGGTCATGGCGGTGGTGTTCGTCCTGGGCTTCATCCTCGACGCGGTCGAGATCATCTACATCGTCGTGCCGCTGCTTGGACCTGCGGTGCTGATGGGCGACGTCTCGCCCGTCTGGTTCGCCGTGCTGCTGGCGATGAACCTGCAGACCAGCTTTCTGACCCCGCCCTTCGGCTTCGCGCTGTTCTACTTCCGCTCGGTCGCGCCGCCCGCGATCACGACCGTGGACATCTACCGTGCCATCGTTCCCTATGTGACCTTGCAGGTGCTGGCCTTGGGCCTGCTTCTGGCCTTTCCGCCGCTGGCCACATGGCTGCCGTCACTGATCTTCGGCTAACCGAGAGAGGAGGATACCATGAAACGCAGGAACTTCCTGGCCACAGGTGCCAGCATCGGGGCGGGCATCGGCGCCGCGGCCCTGGCCGCGCCGGCCGTCGCGCAGGGACGGGTCGAATGGGACATGCCCTCGGGCTTTCCCAAGGCCGCACCCGGCGTCGGCACCAATGGCGCGCGCTTTGCCGAACTGGTGGCGCTGATGTCGGACGGGCGCATCACGCTGAACCACTACGGCGCGGGCGAACTGGTGCCGCCGTTCGGCGTCGAGGACGCGGTGCAGCAGGGCAACGTGCCCATCGGCCATTCCACGCCCTATTACGCCGCCTCCAAGACCGCCGCCGCGCACTGGTTTACCGGCGTGCCCTTCGGCCTGACCGCGACGGAACACTACGCCTGGCTGCGCTGGGGCGGCGGGCAGGAGATCTGGGACGAGGTCTATGCCGAACGGAACCTCAAGCCGTTCTATTCCGGCAACTCGGGCGTACAGGCGGGTGGCTGGTTCAAGTCCCGCATCGAAAGCCTGGCCGACCTGCAGGGCCTGAACATGCGCATCGCGGGTCTGGGCGGCGAGATGATGCGCAAGCTGGGCGTGAACGCGGTGCTGCTGCCCGCGCCGGAAATCTTCGGGGCGATGCAGTCGGGCGCGCTGGACGCCGCGGAATGGGTCGGGCCGCTGCTGGATCAGGCCTTCGGTCTGCAGCGCATCACCAACCTGTGCTACACGCCTGCCTATGCCGAACCCTCGGCCGGTCTGGAAATCGTGGTCAACCGTGACGCCTTCGCCGAACTGACCCCGGACCTGCAGGCAATCATCGAGGCCGCGGCCCTGCAATGCGCGATGGAAACGATGGGCCAGTTCGACTGGTTCAACGTCGTCGCCATGGGGCAGCTCGCGGAAGCAGGGGTCGAGTTCCTGGCCTTCCCCGACGATGTCGTGGCCGCGATGAAGGCCGCCTGGGACGAAGTGAAGGAAGAACAGCGCGCCGCCCATGCCGATGCCGCAAAGGTGCTGGCCAGCATCGAGGAATGGGAACCCAAGGCCCAGGCCTATTCCCGCGCCTTCGGCGAGCGCTACCTGGCCGCGCGCGGCTGACGCCCCGGCATCGCGGTTCCGGGCGCAACGCCCGGGACCGCCCGCTGGCCGACACTGACCGCCCCGGCGTTGGCAGCCCTGCGCGGGGCTAAGGACGGCGGCAAGATGTGTCTTTGCTGGATCTTGGTTCCAGGGCAATTGAACGGAGCACCCTGCCCGGAACAGCCACGAAGTGGCCCGGGCAGCGGATGGCCGCCCCCTCGGCCAGCCGCTTTGGTGGCATCAGCGCGCGTTCAGACGTCGCAAGGACCTGACGCGATAAAGTGCAGACTACCGGCGTGGCAGCGGCAGTCAGCGGCCACCCGCGGCCCTCCGTTGCGAAAGGTGAAAAACTCCTCCGCCCCCACGGCTCCACCCGCCGTTTCCGCAACGATCCGGACTCGCGCCGCTTCTGCCAGCTCACGACCACTAGCGGTCGTTCTGGCCCTTGCCCGCCAGGATCAGGTCGCGCGCGCGTTCGATCCGTGCCGCGCGGCCGGCGGTTGTCCTGGCCCCCGACACATGGATCGCGTGGCTGCGCCGGCGACCGGGGGTCAGGCGGTGGAACGCCTCGGCGAGGGCGGGGTCGGCGTCCAGCGCATCGGCCAGGTCCTCCGGCAAGACCACCTCTGCGGGCGCGCGCGGGGCGCGGCGGCCCGCTTCGGCATGACCCATCGCCTCGGCCAGGAAGGCCCGGATCACTCCTGCCCGCTCTGCCACCTGTCCGACCTTGGTAAAGCGGATCATGTCGGGATGCTGCGTGTTGGGCCCCTGCCGTTCCAGCACGCCCGCCGGGTCGGACATCAGCGCGGCATTGAAGAATGTCAGCCGGAAATCGCCGCGCAACGCCCCGATGATCACGACATTGCGCCCGGCATGCATGTAGCAGGGATGTCCCCACTTCACGGTCTCGACCATCCCCGCGCCCCGGCACAGGCGCCGCAGATCGTCCAACCCCGCCGCCCAGATGCGGGTTGAACAGCCGGGCGTCGCGAATCGCGCGCAACGCCCGCAGCCCTTGGCGAAATAGTCCTCGATGTCCGAGATCACCACGGTTCCCCCGCCCGGCACGGTTCGGGACGAGCCTGCGGAACGCAACGCCAAAGCGCAAGCCGCACCCCTTTGCACCCGCCCCCGCCCTGTGCCACACCCTGTATCGACCAGACCGACCAGGAGGACAGCCCGATGAAAAGCCATGCCGAGATCCTCTGCGATGCCGGGCTGACCGGGCCGGACCTCACGGGCGGCAACCTGTCCGTGCGGACCCCCATCGACGGGACCGAGGTCGCACGGGTGCGTCAGACGCCGCTGGCCGAGGTCGCGGACGCGATTTCCCGGGCCGATGCGGCCTTCAACACCTGGCGCAGCGTGCCCGCGCCGCGCCGGGGGGAACTGGTGCGGCTTCTGGGCGAGGAATTGCGCGCCTCCAAGGCGGAACTCGGCGCGCTGGTGACGCTGGAAGCCGGCAAGATCACGTCCGAAGGCCTGGGCGAAGTGCAGGAGATGATCGACATCTGCGACTTCGCCGTCGGCCTGTCGCGGCAGCTTTACGGCCTGACCATCGCATCCGAACGCCCCGGCCACACGATGCGCGAAACCTGGCATCCGATGGGG
>CAYYOE010000119.1:0-1071 GCA_964473055.1 uncultured Rhodobacterales bacterium
CCGAGATGGATGCCCTGATCGCCTACATGCAGATGCTCGGCACGCTGGTGGACTTCTCCACCTTCGAAGCCGTGGCAAGCCGGTAAGTGGGGGCGGGGATGGAAACGACCTACGCCTTTCTGCGTGAACTGGCCGGGACCTGGATGCTGGTCGGCATGTTCGCGGTGTTCATCGTCGCCGTGATCTGGGCCTTCCGCCCCGGGTCGCGGCAACTGCACAGCGACATTTCGAACATTCCGTTCCGAAACGAAGACGCCCCCGCAAGGGATGACGAGGAGGTGCGGCCGTGAGCAAGGCGCCAGAAACGAACGACAATTCCAAACTTCCCGGCGATCCTGAAACGACGGGCCATTCTTGGGACGGTATCGAGGAATTCAACAATCCCCTGCCGCGCTGGTGGCTGTGGACCTTCTACATCACGATCATCTGGGGCATCGGTTACACCATTGCCTATCCGGCCTGGCCGCTGATCAGCCAGGCCACACCGGGGCTGCTGGGCTTTTCCACACGCGCCAATGTCGCGGCAGACATCGCGTCGGTCGAGACGCGGAATGCAAACCTCAACACCGCACTGGCGAACGTGGAACTGGCCGCGCTCGGCGACGATCCGAACCTGGCAGGCTACGCCGTGAACAAGGGGGCTTCGATCTTCCGCAGCCACTGCTCGCAGTGTCACGGATCGGGTGCGGCTGGCGCCGTGGGTTACCCCAACCTCCTGGACGACGACTGGCTTTGGGGCGGCACGATCGACGACATCGCCTATACTGTTGAACACGGTATCCGCAACGAACAGTCGCCCAACGCGCTCTGGTCACAGATGCCGGCCTTTGGCGAGTTGCTGGAAGCAGGCGAGATCGAACAGATCGTGCACTACGTCCGGGCGATGTCGGGTCAGGACCATGACGCCGCGCTGGCCGGGCCGGGCGAGGAACTCTACCTCGACAATTGCGCCTCGTGCCACATGGATGACGGATCGGGCGACCGTTCGCAGGGGGCGCCTGCGCTCAACGATGCGATCTGGCTGTACGGCGGGTCGGTCGACACGCTGACCGAGACGATCACCTATTCCCG
>CAYYOE010000119.1:1081-8994 GCA_964473055.1 uncultured Rhodobacterales bacterium
AGGGCCTCACCCAGGCCGAGATCAACGCGGTGGCGGCCTACGTCCACCAGCTGGGCGGCGGCGAGTAGCCGCTGCAGAGTTCGGGGGGCCGCGCAAGGCCGCCCCCCGCCGAAATCCGGGCGCGAAAGCGCACGGGTTGCGGTGCCGGTCCCCAGATCCTGTTCGCGCGTTTCCCGGGGGCCGGCACTTAAAACTCAGGGGCGAAGGTACACCCTTCGCCCCCTTTTGTCCCGGAATGCATGTGTCCGCTGAGCGGTCAGTTGCCTACGATCAGCTCCGCCGCCTTCACGATCACCTCCGCCTGCCGCATGGACGCGATGTCCACGAGGCGCCCCTTGTAGACGGCCGCCCCCTTGCCCGCGCGCTTGGCCTCTTCCATGGCGGCAAGGATCGCGCGGGCGTCGGCGACCTGGGCCTCGGACGGGGTGAACACCTCGTTCGCCATGGCAACCTGGCTGGGATGGATGGCCCACTTGCCCACCATCCCCAGCGTCGCCGCCCGCAGCGCCTGCGCACGGAACCCGTCCGCATCGCTGAAGTCGCCGAACGGGCCGTCGACCGGCAGCACGCCATGCGTCCGGCAGGCTGCGACGATGGCGGTGGTCGCCCAGTGCCAGGGGTCGGGCCAGTACCGCGCGCCTTCGCGCACCATGTAGTAGTTCTCCTGCGTGCCGCCGATGCCGGTGGTGCGCATTCCCATGCTGGCGGCAAAGTCGGCAGCCCCCAGGCTCATCGCCTGCAGGCGGGGGCTGGAGGCCGCAATTTCCTCGACATGGGAAATCCCCGCAGCCGTCTCGATGATGACCTCGAAGGAGATCGGCTTGGCCCGCCCCTGCGCCCGCTCGGCGGCGGTAACCAGCGCATCCACGGCATAGACGTCGGCGGCGCAGCCCGCCTTGGGGATCATGATCTGGTCCAGCCGGTCGCTGGCGCGTTCCATCAGCGCGATCACGTCCTGGTGCCAGTAGGGCGTATCCAGCCCGTTGATCCGCACCGACAGGCGCTTGCGGCCCCAGTCGATGTCGTGGGTCGCGGCGATGATGTTCTCGCGGGCCTTCGCCTTGTCATCGGGCGCGACTGAATCCTCGAGGTCAAGGTTGATGACGTCCGCAGCCGAGGCCGCCATCTTCTCGAACAGTTCGGGCCGCGACCCCGGGCCGAACAGCTGGCAGCGGTTGGGCCGCGCAGGGGCGGCTGGCTGGATGCGGAAGGACATTGGGCACGACCTCGCAAGGAAGTTTCAGGGGCGACGTCGTTGGAATTAGATTGTTGCGCAGGGGCGCGCAAGCCGATTGTGCAGCCGCAGCATTCCCGCACGCGTGGGGATCAGATCGCACGACCTGCAAGCAGGCGCGGCACCTCGCCTGTCAGACCCGCGGCCTCGCGCAGGAAACCACGGCGCAGCCCGGGCCAGGCATTCACCGCACCCAGCCCCAGGTCGCGCAGCCCCCGAAGTACAGGGCTATCGTTGGAAAACAGACGGTTGAATCCGTCTGTCGCAATGGCCAATGTCGCCGCGTCAAACCGCCGCCAGCGCTGGTAGCGCGCCAGCACCTCGGCCCGACCGATATCCTCGCCCCGCCGCGCCGCCAGCGCCAGCACCTCGGCCAGCGCCGCCACGTCCTTCAAGCCCGCGTTCAGCCCCTGACCCGCGATCGGATGCACCCCGTGCGCCGCGTCGCCCAGCAGCGCGACGCGGGGGCCGACAAAGCTGTGGGCGAAGGACAGCGACAGGGGATAGGTCCAGCGATCACCTGCCAGACGGACCGCGCCCAGCACATCGCCCAGCCGCGGGACAAGGACGGCCAGATAGCCGTCGTCATCCAGCGCCTGCACCTGCGCCGCCGTCGCCGCGGCCTCGGACCAGACGATGGACACCCGGTTTCCCGTAAGAGGCAGTACCGCCAACGGACCCGCCGGCAGGAACACCTGCCGGGCGATGCCGTCGTGGGGCAGGTCGTGCTCCAGCGCGCAGACCAGCGCGGTCTGGCCATAGGACCACCCCATGGTCCGGATCCCCGCCCGTGCCGCCGTTCCTGACCCTCGCCCATCCGCGCCCACGATCACACGCGCCCGCTCGGCGTGGCCGGTCGACAGCCGCACCTCGGCGCCCATCTCATCGATCGATTGTGCTTCCACCCGCGCCGTCACCGATACGATACGAGGTTCCGCTGCCACAGCCGCCAGCAAGGCGCGCCGCAGGTAGCGATCCTCGACCATGTAGCCCATTGGCCGATCCTCGATCTCGGCCGCATCGAAGGCGAGAGACAGCGGCGAGGGCGCCTCACCCGGTCGCCCGTCGGCCACGCGGATGCCCTCGATCGGCTGGGCATGGTCCCCCAGCGCCGGCCACAGGCCCACCGCCATCAACAGCCGTGCGGACGCCAGCGCCAGCGCATAGGACCGACCGTCGAACCGGTCATCAGCCAGATCCTCAGCGGTGCGCGGTTCCACAAGTGTCACTGTCAGCCCGGCGCGGGCGCAGGCCAGCGCCAGGGCCGTGCCGTTCAGCCCGCCGCCCACGATCAGGATATCGCGCGTGTTTTCCATGGGATGGACCTAGGCCTGCCATGCAGGATTGTCCATGCGCCCAACCGCCGCTAGCGTCGCGCCAGCACATGCGGGGGCCCCATGACCGATCTGACCGAAATGACCGCAGCCGACCTTGGCCGCGCCATCGAAAACGGCCATGCCGACCCGCGCGACGTGGCCGAGGCGTTCCTTGCCGCCGCCGACGCGCACCCCGACGCACCCCGCATCTATGCCCGGATGACCGCAGCCCGCGCCCGGGCCGAGGCCGCAGCGGCGGCGGATCGGGCGAAGGCCGGGCTGCGACGCCACCCACTGGATGGCGTTCCCGTCAGCTGGAAGGATCTCTACGACACAGCCGGCACCGCGACCGAAGCCGGGTCGGCCCTGTTGAAGGGCCGCATCCCGGACCGGGACGCCGATGTGCTGTCCACTGCGACGCATCAGGGGTCGGTCTGCCTCGGCAAGACCCACATGACCGAACTGGCTTTCTCGGGCCTCGGGCTGAACCCGATCACCGCCTCGCCCCCCTGCATCAACGATGCAGACGCGGTCTGTGGCGGGTCGTCCTCGGGCGCCGCAGCGTCTGTGGCCCATCGGCTGGCGCCACTGGCCATAGGGTCCGACACCGGCGGGTCAGTGCGGGTGCCGTCTGCCTGGAACGACCTTGTCGGCCTGAAGACCACCCACGGCCGCCTGCCCCTGACCGGCGTCGTGCCGCTGTGCCCCCGCTTCGACACCGTCGGCCCGCTGGCCCGAACGGTAGAGGACGCCGCACTTGCCTTGTCTCTGCTTGATGGATCACGTCCGGCCGACCTGGCCGGCGCCACGTTGCATGGCATGCGGTTCCTCGTACTGGAAACCGTGGCGCTGGACAATCTGGCGCCCGCCGTGCGCGCCGCATTCGAAGCGACTGTCGAGCGTCTGGCCCGCGGCCCTGCCACGGTGTCGCGGGCAACCCTGCCCGAAGTGGCCGAGGCGATGGCGCTGTCCGCAACCCTGTTCACCCCCGAGGCCTGGGGCACCTGGGGTGACACGATCGCCGCCAACCCCGGCGCCATGTTCCCCCCCGTGCGCGAGCGGTTCGAGGGCGGAAAGACCGCGCCGGCAGCCGAGTATGTCGCCGCCTGGCAACGTCTTGACAGGCTGCGCGCGGCCTTCCAGGCATGCGCCGCCGCCTTCGATGCGGTGCTGACCCCGACCATCCCGACATTGCCCCCGCCGCAGGCTGCTGTCCTGGCCGATCCTGCGCGCTTCACGTCCGAGAACCTGATGGCCCTGCGCAATACCCGGATCGGCAACCTGATGGGATCGGCGGCGCTGACCCTGCCCACGGGCACCCCGTCCGTCGGCTTGCAACTGATCGGACCACCCGGGTCCGAGGCGCACCTCTTGCGTCTGGGTGCTGCGGTCGAGGCGGCCCTGGCGGCCTGACCCCTACTCCGCCGCCAGCGGCATCCGGCGCGGGCGCCCCACCTCGGCGACTGTGGCGATGACACCGGTGATCACCGCGCGGAACGCCTCAAAGTTGTTGTTCGGCCGGATCATCTGCTCGTTCATGTAGATCGACCGGTCGATTTCCACTTGCACCACATGCTGGCGCCGCGATGGCAGGCCGTAGTGCTGCGCCGTGTAGGCCCCGGCAAACGGTGCGTTGCGCGCAACCTTCAGCCCTGCCGACACGAATGCCGCTTCGATGCGGTCCACCACCTCTGCCCCGGCCGAGGCGCCGAAGCGATCGCCCAGCACCACTTCGGGCTTGCGCACCGCACCGTGGGCGATGCTCTCGATCGCTTCGTGCGGCATCGAATGGCAGTCCACCAGGATCGCCTGCCCGAATTCGGCCACACTGTTCTGGATCAGGCCCGACAGGGCCCGGTGCCAGGGGTGCCAGGTCTGACGCAGCCGGTCCTGCGCCTCGGCGAATCCGATCTTGCCGCGATAGATCGTCCGCCCGTTGGCAACCACGCGAGGAATGACGCCCAGCCCCGATGAGACCCGCGGATTATGGACCGCCCGGCTTGCGCCTTCCACCACCGCCGGGTCCAGTTCCTCGGCCGCGCGGTTCAGGTCGACGTAGGCACGGGGCACGGTCGCAGCGATCAGGGGGGCGCCATGGTCGGGCGCGGCGCCGAACAGGATATCAACGAAAGCATCTTCGGACGACCGGATCATCGTGTCGTCCAGGACACTCTGCCGCAGAAAGGCACGCGGATAGTCGCGCCCGCTATGCGCCGACGCAAAGATCACCGCAGTGTCGTGCACTTCGGGCAGATGCAGTTCGAACGGCAGCTTTGCCATCACTCCTCCCGGACCGTAGCTGGACTATAGGGCGATTTCCGCCAACGCCAAAAGCCCTTGAAGCGGCCTCCGACTCCTTTTATAGCCCAGCGGACTTCGCGAGCCCTGCCCGCGCCCTTTCGTGTTCGCGCATGTCGCACGCGGTGGGGCCGGATCGGACCCGCAGGTTCGGGCGGTTAGCTCAGCGGTAGAGCACTACGTTGACATCGTAGGGGTCACTGGTTCGATCCCAGTACCGCCCACCATCCTCCCCGACGGGGCAGGCAAGACGGCTCTGCAAGGGGCTGAAACGAAACCCGAAGGCGCCGTGGCGCCGCGACCAAGGAGAGATCCGATGAAGATCAGGAACTCGCTGCGCTCGCTGAAGACCCGGCACCGGGACTGCCAGATCGTGCGCCGCAAGGGACGTGTCTACGTCATCAACAAGACGCAGAAGCGCTACAAGGCCCGCCAGGGCTGATACGCCGGCAACGGCGAGGACTTCTGAGGGCCGCGCGGGACATTCCCGCGCGGCCCTTTTCCTTGCGGGGTCAGCGGAACAGCGAATCCGCCAGCAGGCGCACCACCGTGTCCTGTTCCAGATAGCCCGTGACGGGCAGGCTCCGCGCCGTCTGGTAGCGGCGGATCGCGCGCCGCGTCTGGTCGTCGAACACCCCGTCCACCTCGCCCGGGCGCAGGCCGAGCGCGTCCAGCCGCTGTTCCACCAGACGCCGCGTCACCGCGTTCAGCCCAAGCGCCGCCTCGGCCGCCTCGGCCTGCCGCTCGGCCGCCGACTGCGCAGGCTCGGCAGCCAGCGCCTCTATCCGTGCGCGCGCCTGCTCGGCAAAGGTGCCCTGCGGAAATACCTGGAGATAGCCGCGATAGGCCTCGACCGTGTTGGCGTCACGCGCCCGGTCCCAGGCCGCGCGGTCCTGGCCTGCCGCCTGTGCCGCGCGCTCGGCCTCGATCCTGCCCAGCCGCTCGCCGGCCAGTTCGGCGAAGACACCGTCGGGGAACCGTCGCAGATAGGCGCGAAGGCCCGCCTCGTCGCCCCGGGCGCCGGTCTCGGCCCAGAAGGCGCGGTCCAGGCGCTCCTGCTCCAGCCGCCGCGCCTCGGCTTCGGCCTCCAGCTGCACCGCGCGCAACTCGGCCTGCGCGGCGATCCGCGCCACATGCTCCCCTGTCAGGAACCCGGTGGCGGGCGCGATACCGTTCGCCTGCTGCCAGGCAGTGATCGCACCCCGGGTTCCGGCGCCGAAGATCCCGTCGATCCCCCGCGTGTTATGGCCCAGAAGGGACAGGTCGCGCTGAATCTGGCGCCGTGCGTCCCGCGTCAGCGCCAGCGCGGCTTCCGTTGCTTCCGCCACCTCCGCCGGTCCTCGCTGCAGCGCCGCGATCCGGGCCCGCGCCTCGGGGGCGTAGACCCCAGACGGGTATCGCCGAAGATAGCCCTCGTAGGCGGGCACCGTGTCCAGATCGCGGGTGGCACGCCAATAGTCCGCCTCGACCGAAACGCCCGTTCCCGTTCCGGGCGATACTGGCGGTGCTGCCGATGTCGGCACCAGCACCAACCGTCGAGGCGCATAGCCCGACAGCCGCAGCGCCCGGTCGCCCGCGACCGCCCCGACCACGTCGCCGCCCGGACGCACCAAGGCTCCGCGAGCCAGGGTGGCCGCGGCGGCGGGCGTGCCCGTCACCACGGCAACGCCCTGCGGCGCCACGACCGGCCCGATCCCGTCGCGCAGGAACGGTGCCAGGGCCGCGCCCGCCTCGCCGCCGCCCAGCACCAGAACCGCCTGCCCCGGCGCCGCCGACAGCACGGCAAGGACCGAAGACAGCGGCAGAGCCGACCCCATCGACCCAAGCCCCGTGCCCGCCGCATCCACCGGCAGCAGCCATGTGTCAGTCACGGAATGGGCGAACCGCCCGGCCAGCACAGCCACCACGCGCTCGTCCCCCTGGGCGGCCGCGGCAAACCTCTGCAACGCCGCCGACAGGTCCGCCGCGCGCCCGTCCCGCACCGCGATCACCTCGAACCCGGCGGCACGCAGCCCCGCCTCGGCCGCAAGCACATCGACCGCACCGCGCACCTGTGACCCGCGCCCGTAGTCGCCGCTCCCGACCACCAGCGCCACATCCGCCGCCGCGGGCCAGGCTGCCATCGCCAGCCCTGCCAGCCACACTCCGAAACCGCGTCCCATCGCGCACCTCCCCTGTCTGGCCATTGGTCTACGATGCACGGCCACCGCTATTCCATAGCGGCGTGCTGCTTCACCCTTGCCGAAATACCTCCGGGGTGAGCCGCCAAAGGCGGCGAGGGGCAGAGCCCCTGCCCGGCTTCCATAAACCGACACCGTTGACGCCCGTCCCGGGCCGTGCCAGCACAGGCTCATGGATGTGGTCACCACCTTCTACTACGCAGCCGTCTGCGGCGGGCTGGCCGGTTTCGCCGGCCGGGCCGGCGGTTTCCTGCAGCGGCTGGGCCTCGGGATCGTCGTCGGACTTGCCGCGGCCACGGCCCTGCCGTTCCTGCGCACGATCCTCGGGGTCTGATCTACATCAGGTCGTCTTCGGCCTCGGACGGATCGATTCCCATCTTCTCGAGCCCCGCCTCCAGATAATCCGCCAGCAGCGGCACCCCCAGGAGATAGTGCTCGGTCGGTATCGTTGCCTCGAACCGGGCGGTCGCCACCGCCTCGTCCCATTCCTCGGGTTCGAACGTGTCGCGACCGATCCAGACCAGCGCCACAAGGGCGGCCTGCTCGTCCTCGTTCAAACCGGCGATGAATTCGGCCAGTTCCTGCGCGGTGGCATCGTCGGACCGCGCCTCGAGGATCGCGTCCGCCTCACCGTCGTCACCCGGGCTGTCCCAGACCCCGACCTTCACGTCCACCTCGCGGGCGCGAAGGATCACATGCGCCACCTTGTCCGGGCTGATATCCATCCTCGACGCCTCCCTGTCCGCTCGGGGCATCCTGCGGACAGCGCGCGGGAACCGCCCTGACATGGATCAATAGCCACGGATCAGCCAGGGCCTCTCAGGCGCCCCTGAACACCCGGTAGTACAGCCAGTCCGGGAACAGGTTCGACGCGCGGAAGAACAG
>CAYYOE010000120.1:0-8640 GCA_964473055.1 uncultured Rhodobacterales bacterium
CCTACACGATCCCGAACGTGTACGCCGACGTCTACTGCGTCTACACCAACCGCACGCCCGCGACCGCCATGCGCGGCTTCGGCATCACCGGCGTCGACTTCGCCATCGAGGCGCACATGGACAAGGTGGCCGAGATAGTGGGGATGAACCCCGTCGACCTGCGCATCCTCAACGCCTACCGCGACGGGGACATGAAGGCACACCGGCGTCTGGCGAAGAACACGGCGCTGATCGAATGCTGTCAGGTCGTGGCCGAGAAGGCCGGCATCCGGATTTCGCCCGAGGCGAAGGCGGCGTCGTCGCTTCGCGATGGCGGCGGGGCGCGCGCGCAGCTTCCCGCCCGCACGGCGACGGACGAGGCCGGCCGCGTCGAAGGCTTCGCGGCGAGCAGCTATGCCCGGAAGGGCGGTCCGCGACAGGCCGATCAATCCCGCCCCGCGTCTCCGCCGCCGCGCCCGGCGCCCCAGTCCGCGCCGTCCTACCAGCCGCCCCCGTCGCAGGCTCGCCCCCCCGAGCCGCCGCGCCCGCCGGAACCTTCCACTCCCTCGCCGGCACCCGCCCGCACCGGCGCCCTGCGCTTTTCCTCCCTTTCCGGCTTCAGGAGGCGATGATGGCGCTCCACCGTGGCCGCGGCTTTGCGGCGATCAACTACCCTATCGGCATGAACCTCGGCGGCGACCCGTCCCAGGCGCTGATCCACTCGAACCCTGACGGGAAGTTCACCGTCGCCCTTTCCGCCATCGACCTTGGGCAGGGGATGAAGTCCGTCACCCGCCAGATCGCGGCCGAGACGCTGGGCGTGCCGATCGAGGACGTCTACGTCGACACCGCCGACAGCGACACCGGTCCGCATGACATGGGGTCCTTCGCCTCGCGCGGCACGCACCGGATGGGTAACGCCGTGATCCGCGCGGCCGAGGAGGCGCGGCAGGTGATGCTGGAAGCGGCCGCCGAGGAACTGGAGGTCGATGCCGCCGACCTTGTCACCGACGGGCGCGGCAACATCCACGTGAAGGGCGCTCCGTCCCGGTCGATCACCACGATGGCCGCGGCCCAGGCCGCCCAGTTCAAGCAGGGCCGCACCATCGCAGGCCGCGGCATCTTCCTGATCCCGCTGTCCGAGGTCGACCCCGAGACCGGCGAGATGTCGCCCGTCACCACCTTCGCCCATGCGGCCATGCTGGTGGAGGTCGAGGTCGACGACGAAACGGGCGAGGTTTCCGTCACCGACATGCAGTCGGCCTACGAAGTCGGCCGTGCGCTGAACCCCCGCCTTGTCGAGCAGCAGTTGCGCGGCGGCGCCTGGATGGGGATGAGCCACGCCGCCTGGGAAACGACGGAGCCCCATTACCCTTCCCGCGACCACGGCGCGGTGGACTTCAACGGCTACATCATGCCGGGGCCGGGCGACCTTGCCCCCCATCACATCAGCGTGCTGGAGCGCCCCGCTGAAGACGGCCCCTATGGCGGCAAGGGCCCGGGCGAGATGTGCGCGAACCCTGTCCTGCCGGCGGTCGTGAACGCGATCTACGACGCGGTGGGGCTTCGGATCGACGAACTGCCTGCGACGCCCGAGAAGGTCCTGCGGGGCCTGCGCGCCCAGGGTGGCGCAAAGCCCCGGAAGGCGCTCTGATGGTCGTTCGCCGCAGTATCCTGGGGATTGACGGGCCCGAGCCGCTGGCGCGGTCCCTGCGCGATGCCCAGTATATCGCGGACGAGGGGCTTTCGACGGCGGCCTATCTGGCGCTGGCGCTCGGCAAGCCGCTCCTGCTCGAAGGGGCGCCGGGGGTGGGCAAGACCGAGGCCGCGAAAGCCATCGCCTCGGTGCTCGGGCGCGAACTTGTCCGGCTGCAGTGTTACGAGGGGATCGACGCGTCGGCAGCGATGTACGAATGGAACTTTCCCCGCCAGATGCTCGCGATCCGGCAGGCGGGCGAAGGCTACGTCAACCTTTACGCCGACGAATACCTGATCGCGCGGCCCATCCTTCAGGCGCTGGAGGCGCCGCGCGACCGGGTACTGCTGATCGACGAGATCGACCGCGCGGACCATGAGTTCGAGGCGTTCCTGCTCGAATTCCTGTCGGACTTTTCGGTCTCGATTCCCGAACGTGGGACGATGCGGGCCGCCGAACCGCCCGTAGTGGTTCTGACCTCGAACCGGACGCGGGAGCTTCACGAGGCGCTGCGGCGACGGTGTGTGTATCATTGGATCGGGTATCCGGATCCGGCCCTCGAGGCCGAGATCGTGATGATGCGGGCTTCGACGGTGGCACTGACCACGGCCGAGAGGGTGGTGCGCGCGGTGGGAGCGCTGAGGGCCGAGCCGCTGGCCAAGCCCCCGGGAGTGGCCGAGACGGTGGAATGGGCCGAGGCGGCGACGCTTCTCCACGAGGGGGGCGCGGCATGGCCGAGGGCCTTCCAAAGGGCGATCGGGGTCGTGCTCAAGGACCAGGACGATCTCGCCTACATGGCGCCCCGCCTCGAGGCCATTCTGTCGGAGGCCGCCGCATGAGGGCGGCATTCGGGTGCGGGACAACCTGCGACACAACGGGACAGGGCGCATGATCCCGCGCGCGCTTGACCCGTTCCTTCTGTTTCCCCAGGCGCTCCGTGCGTCGGGTCTGCCGGCATCACCCGAGCAGACCGAGACCTTCCTCGCCGCGACCGGCCTGCTTGGCCCCCGCGGGATCGGCGATATCCGGCGGGCAGCTCATGCGGTCTACGGGCCGGGGCCAGAGCGGCAGGCGGAATTCGATACTGTCTTCGACCGCGTGTTCCTTGGGCACCGGTTCGCAGCGCCGATGCCCGGCGAGCCCGAAGACATGCCGCGCAGCTATGACGCTGGGGATTTCGACCTAATGCCCGAGGGTGGCGAGGAGGACCCGTCGGGAGCCGAGGCGACGGCTGCGGAACGCCTGTTTCGCCGTGACCTCGGACCCGGCGACGAGGACGCAGCGCTTCGTGCTTTCGCGCGCGCATTGCCAGAGGCGCTCCCGCGCCGCCTGTCACGGCGCAATACGTCGGGAAAGGGCCGTCTGGCCGATGCCCGCCGCGCGTTCCGCGAGATGTTGCGCCACGACGGAGAAGTGACGCACCTGCCGACCCGTCGCCGCCGTACCCGTGAACGCAGGGTTCTGATGCTGATCGACGTCTCGGGCAGCATGAAGGCCGGAACCGAAGGTGCCCTGCGCCTGACCCACGCTCTCGTGCAGGCGGGCGAGCGGGTCGAGGCTTTCACGTTGGGCACGCGGTTGACGCGCGTGACCCGCGCGCTTCGCCACCGCAACCGCGAACAGGCGCTGGTGCTGGCCTCGGGGCTGGTTGCCGACTGGGACGGAGGCACGCGGCTGGGCGAGGCGCTGGCGGTGTTCCTGTCCATCCCCCGCTTCGCAGCGCACGCGCGCGGCGCGCTAGTCATCGTCGTCTCGGACGGGCTCGAACGGGGCGGCCCGGACGCGCTGATCGCCGCGATGGACCGACTGCACGCCCTCGCCTGGTCGGTCCTGTGGCTTTCGCCGCTTGCCGCCGATCCGGCCTACCGGCCCGAGACCGGGGCGATGAAGGCGATCCTGCCGCTGCTCGACCGGCTGGGCGACGGGTCGACCCCACACGCAATTGCAGCCGAGATCCTGCATTTTGCGAAGGGTGGGCGGGCATGAGGGCGGTGGATGCACATTTCCACGTCTGGCAGCAGGCGGACCTGCCCTGGCTTTCGGGCCCGATGCAGCCGCGCATCTTCGGCCCCTACGAGCCGATCCGCCGCGACTACCCGATGGAAGAATACCTGTCCGACCGAGCCGGAACCGGGGTGGCGAGGGCTGTCTATGTGCAGGCCAACTGGCCGGTGGAGCGGGCGGAGGCAGAAGCCGACTGGATCGAAAGCCTCGCCTCGCGCACGGGCTGGCCGCACGGGATCGTGGCCTACGCCGACATGACGGTGGCGGACGTCCGCCCCGCGCTGGACCGGCTGATGCGCTTTCCGCGGCTGCGCGGCATCCGGCAGCAATTTCATTGGCACGAGCAGCCCCTCTACCGCTTCGCAGCGCGGCCCGATCTGTGCCGCGATCCGGTCGTGCAGCGGAACGTGGCGCGGCTTGCGGACTATCGGCTGAGCTTTGATCTTCAGGTCTTTGCGGACCAGATGGCGGGCGCGGGGGAACTGGCAGACGCCTGTCCGGGCGTGACCCTCGTGCTTCAGCATGCGGGCATGCTGGAGGACACCAGCGACGAAGGCCGCGCCGCGTGGCGCGAGGCGATGGCAGAGCTTGCCCGACGCCCGAATGTGGTCGCGAAACTCTCGGGCTTCGGCACCTTCCTTCATCAGTGCGACCCGAACCATATCGCCTGGCTCACGACCGAGACGGTGGCGATTTTCGGGGCCGACCGGTGCCTGTGGGGGTCGAACTTTCCGATCGAGAAACTCTGGACGGACTACGCGAGGCTGTTCGAAGCGCACCGTCAGGCCACGGGCGGTCTTTCGGTCGCGGAGCAGGGGGCGATCTTTCATGACACCGCATGCCGGGTCTACCGGCTGAACTGAGGGGAGGAACGGGATGGGACTGGAAGTCAGGGTTCTCGATTTCGGGGATATCGAGCTTGAGAGCTCGTTTCTTGTGCTGGGACGGGACTGCGGGCGGATGCGTCGGGTGCCGGTCTACGGTTTCCTGATCCTTGGCGGGCAGTATCCGATCGTGGTCGACACGGGCTACCGCGATAACGCGATCATGGAGACGCTGGGAATGCGCGGGCTCCAGTTCCACGAGAACATGATCGAGCGCCAGCTGGCCAACCACGGGGTCAAGATGGGCGACGTGCGCTATGTTCTGCATACGCACCTGCACATCGACCATGCTGGCAAGGACGACCATTTCTCGATGAACACGACGGTTGTCATCAACCGCCGCGAGCTGGAGCATTCCGTCTCGGGCCTCATGCATCCGCAGTATCCCAAACCCGACATCATCCACCTGGTCGAGCGGCTGCACAGCCCCGGAGCGCTTCGCCTTGAGGACCTCGAGATCTCGGGGCCGGTGGAACTGATCCCCGGTGTCTACCTCGAAGCCGCAGGGGCCCATACCGAGGGCTCGATGAACATCCATGTGGACACCGCGGACGGACGCGCCACGCTCTGCGGCGACGTGATCTATGACTTCAACGACCAGGTGATCAACCCGTTGCGAAGCTTCGGGCCCGAGGAGTACCAGGTCACGGGCAACCATTCGGGGTCGAAGCGAAGCGAGAAGGGCGCAATCCGCAAGCTCATGCATTCCGGGGCGAAATACATCCTGCCGGTTCACGACAAGGGCGCGGTCATCGACCGTGGTCAAGTCGTCGGGCGGGTAGACATGGTGGTGCCGGGTCCAATCAGCCAGTCCGTCCCGCGACGCGACTGGTTCCCGGCGTAAGGGCGGGCCGATGGCGCACGAGGCCCTTGAGCCGGCGTTCCGCCGCCTGATCGACGAGCACGCGCCCGTCCGGCAAGTCGGGTCCGGCTTCACCTTTACCGAAGGCCCGATCTGGCACCCCGGCGACGGCTATCTGCTGTTCTCGGACATGCCGGGCGACGTGCGGCGCAGGCTTGACCGTGCCGGCGTGCGCGAGGTGCTGCGGCCATCGCACAAGGGCAATGGCATGACCTACGATGCCGGGCTCAACCTTCTGGTGTGCGAACACGCCACGTCGTCGGTTGCGCGCTTCACACCAGATGGGCGGCGCGAGGTCCTGGCAAGTCACTTCGAGGGGCAGGAACTGAACTCGCCCAACGACATATGCGTCAGGTCGGATGGGTCGGTCTGGTTCACCGATCCATGGTACGGGCGGATGCCGCACTACGGCGTCGAACGTCCGCGGCAGCTTGGCTGGCAAGGGGTGTTCCGGCTGCGGCCCGGCCACAGGCCGGGGGACGATCCGGACCTGGTCGTTGACCGCTACCTTTTCACGATGCCCAACGGGCTTTGCTTCTCGCCCGACGAGCGGCTGCTGTATGTGAACGACACCGAGCAGGCCAATATCCGGGTGTTCGACGTCTCGGGCGACGGGAAATTGTCAAACCCGCGTGTCTTTGCCTCGGGCATCCGCGACAGCCTGAAGCCGGGCGTTCCGGACGGGATGAAATGCGATGCCGAGGGTAATGTCTGGGTTACCGCGCCGGGGGGGCTTTGGGTTTACGCGCCATCGGGCAGGCTGATCGGCAAGGTCTCGATCCCCGAGCTGCCCGCAAACCTGCACTGGGGCGGGGAAGACTGGCGGACGCTTTACGTTTGCGCCTCGACCAGCGTCTATGCCGTCCCGGTGAAGGTCGGTCCGCGCAACGAGCCCTTCATGCGGGTGCGTGCGTCCACGCCGCGTCCGTCGGAGCCTGCGCCACCGGGCCGCGGGGACGCACTTCGCCTTGACGCAGGGCGCTGCGCGCTCATCATCCAGGACATGCAGAACGATGTGGTCATGGACGGTGGCGCCTTTGCCGCTTCGGGCAGTCCACAGCACTGCCGCGAGCAGAACGCTCTTGAAAACGTCGCACGGCTGGCGCGCCGCTGCCGGGACCTCGGCGTGCCGGTGATCCATGTCCATTTTGTCGTTCCGCCGGGCGCCAAGGGACTGACGCTGAATGCACCGCTGTTCGAAGGCGTGCTCGACAACAACGCGCTGGTTCGCGGCACCTGGGGGGCGGCCCCCGCGCCAGGTGCCGAAGTGCACGAGGGCGACCACGTGGTCGAGAAGATGCGGATGAGCGCCTGGGAGGGCACCAGCCTCGAGACGATCCTCAAGGCCGAGGGACGTGACATGATCATCGAAACGGGCGCCTGGACGAACATGTCGATCGAACACACGGCGCGGACCGGGGCCGACAAGGGCTATGTCATGGTCATCCCAGAGGACGCCTGTTCCACCATGAACGCCGAATGGCACCGGGCAAGCATTGCCTTCGCCATGCAGAACGTGGCGCTTGTCACGGACACCGACGCCGTCATCGCAGCGCTAGGTCAGGGGTAAAGGGCATGAACAACTTGGACTTGGAAGGACAGGTCGCCGTCATCACCGGCGGCGCACAGGGCATCGGCTATGCAGTCGCAAAGCGGCTTCATGCCTCGGGGGCGACAGTGTCGCTTTGGGATATGGACGGCGAGCTTGCCGCCAGGTCCGCGGCTGCCTTGGGCGACCGAGCTGAAGGCGCGCAAGTCGACGTGACGGACGCCGCCGCCGTGGCCCTGCTGGCCCAGGTGACAGCCGATCGGCATGGTCGCATCGACATCCTGGTAGGCTCGGCCGGCATCGCGGGGTCGAACGGGCGGGTCGTCGATTATCCGGTGCCCGAGTTTCACAAGATCGTCGAGGTCAACCTTTTTGGCGTCTTCCACAGCTGCCGCGCGATCCTGCCGTTCATGGAAGCGCAGGGCTACGGCCGCATCGTCAATATCGCCTCGGTCGCAGGGAAGGAAGGCAACCCCAATGCCGCTGCCTATTCGTCGTCCAAGGCGGCTGTCATCGCCCTGACAAAGTCGCTGGGCAAGGAACACGCAAACATGGACATTGCGGTCAACTGCGTGACCCCGGCCGCCGCGCGCACCCGCATCTTCGACCAGATGAGCCAGGCGCATATCGACTTCATGCTTTCTAAGATCCCACGGGGTCGGTTCCTCGAAGTGGACGAGGCGGCGAACATGATCGCCTGGCTCTGCACGAAAGAGAATTCCTTCTCCACGGGTGCCGTTTTCGATCTGTCGGGTGGGCGAGCGACCTACTAGGGCCGTCTCCGCAGCATCGCGCGCTCGCGTCGTCGGAACTCAGGTTCCGGTGGATCTTCTCGGCGTGATGCGCTGGCCGTTGGCGTCAAAGGGGTGGCATTGATCCGGGTCGAGCGCGACGCCCACGGCCTCGCCCGGCGACAGCCGCAGTCCCGGCGGGCCGAGCACCGACAGGGAAAGACCCGCCTCCGTCTCCACGACAAGGTGGATCTGGGCACCGAGATACTCGAAGGCGGCAACCCGACCGTTCTCACCCGGACCGGCGCCGGGCGATGATGGCCGATTGGGGAGCGTTTCTGAATGGTGAGGCGGTGCAGGCTGATAAAGTGGTGAAGGCAGCAGGTTAACTAGCGCATTCGAACTGCCTCGAAGCGGGGACGAGTCAGGACAGAGACGCTCGCCAAGCGCGAGAGCCGGGCCGCACTGGCCGGAGTCTCCTGCTTAACATGTCCAGCTCAGTCAGCCCGACGCACGCGTTTCTCGGTGCTTCACCTCCATGTTCAGGCGCTCGATCGGGTTCGTGAAATGCAGCTAGGTCCGATGCTGGCGGAGGAAGGCCCTGTAGGCCAGCACAGGATCCTCCCCAACGAAGCCTCATGATGCGCCCGATCGGTGCGGTGCTGTACGAACAGAACGACGAATGGCAGACCTCGAGCCGCTACTTGATTGTCGAGGCCTTCGCTCAGATCAACAAGGAGGAGATCGACCCCATTCTCAGCATAACCAAGAAAGCCACCCAATCAGGCACTCAGGCCATCTAGGAACTTAAACCAGCTTGACGAACGTGACCTCAATTTTTAAGACACTTCAATAGAATGACTCGCCAGGCTTGGACTTGTCTTGCCAGGGGGAAATCCATTCAGGAAGAGCTTCGATGCCGAAACCTGGTGCGT
>CAYYOE010000121.1:0-8589 GCA_964473055.1 uncultured Rhodobacterales bacterium
GTTCTTCGGCGCCGCGCGGAACATCGAGGAAGGCGGATCGCTGACCATCATCGCGACCGCGCTGATCGACACCGGCAGCCGCATGGACGAGGTGATCTTCGAAGAGTTCAAGGGCACCGGCAACTCCGAGATCGTGCTGGACCGCAAGGTGGCCGACAAGCGGGTGTTCCCGGCCATGGACATCCTCAAGTCCGGCACCCGGAAAGAGGAACTTCTGGTGGACAAGGCGGACCTGCAAAAGACCTATGTCCTGCGTCGGATCCTGAACCCGATGGGCACGACCGACGCCATCGAGTTCCTGATCTCGAAGCTCAAGCAGACCAAGTCGAACGCGGAATTCTTCGATTCGATGAACGCCTGACGGGGTACGCGACCGATGGATACGATCTTCGCCCCAGCAACGGCCAGGGGGCGGGCTGGTATCGCGGTGGTTCGTGTATCCGGCCCTGACGCATTCGCAGCGCTTCACCGTATTGCAGGCAGGCAACCCTTGCCTCGACAGGCGACTGTGATGCGATTAGCGGATGGCGACAGGCTGCTGGATGAGGCGATTGTGCTCACGTTCCCGGGCCCGCGCAGCTTTACTGGCGAAGATGTGGTCGAGTTGCAGGTGCATGGCTCGACCGCCGTCGTTTCGGCGCTTCTCAGGGTTCTCGGGTCCATTCCTGGGCTCCGCAGCGCCGATCCGGGCGAGTTCACTCGGCGGGCCTTGGCGAATGAACGCCTCGATCTCACTCAGGTGGAAGGCCTCGCGGACCTGATCGACGCCGAGACCGAAGCCCAGCGCGTGCAGGCGCAGCGCGTGTTGTCCGGCGCGGTTGGGCGGTTGGTGGATGTGTGGCGGGCGCACCTCGTCCGGGCGCTGTCGTTGCTGGAGGCCACGATCGACTTTGTCGATGAGGACGTACCGACGGATGTTGGCCCGGAGGTCTGTCAGGCGTTGGACGCTGTCCTGTCAGATCTGCGCGGCGCAATTGCAGGCGTAGAAGCTGCCGAGCGGGTACGCGATGGGTTCGAGGTGGCGATCCTGGGCGAGCCTAACGCGGGAAAGTCCACCCTGCTCAATGCCTTGGCGGGTCGGGAGGCCGCCATAACGTCCGAGGTGGCGGGCACCACGCGCGATGTCATCGAGGTCCGCATGGATATCGCTGGGCTTCCCGTGACGTTGCTTGATACCGCGGGACTGCGAGAGGCTGAGGATAGGATCGAACGTATCGGCATCGAGCGGGCACGCCACCGGGCTGCGGGTGCTGATCTGCGCGTGATACTGACCGTCGCGGGCAGCTTGCCGGAGGGTGTGACGGCTGGACCTGGCGATGTTGTGGTTGGCGCCAAGGCCGACCTGACCGGTGAAGGTGTATCCGGCCTTACAGGACAAGGGATCGACGTTCTGGTCGCACAGATCGCTTCGGAGCTGTCAGGCAGGGTTGCCGGAACTGCATCCCTGACACGGGCACGCCATGAACAGGCGGCGAGTCGCGCGTTGAGGGATTTGGAATCGGCGCGAATCGAGGTATCCCGTGGTTCCGCGCGGTCCGAGGTTGCGGCTGAGAATATTCGCGCTGCCCTCCGCTCGCTGGAGGTTCTGGTGGGCCGGGTGGATGTGGAGGCTGTGCTGGACCAGATCTTCGCCAGCTTCTGTATAGGAAAGTGAAGGAGTGTTTCACGTGAAACACGATGCCGATGTGGTGGTTATCGGCGGCGGTCATGCCGGCGCTGACGCTGCTCATGCCGCGGCTCGGCTGGGTGCCCGGACCATCCTTGTCACCTTGCGGGCGGATACCATCGGCGTCATGTCGTGCAACCCGGCCATCGGCGGATTGGGCAAGGGCCACCTGGTAAGGGAAGTTGACGCCCTGGGCGGAGTCATGGGGCAAGTTGCCGATGCGGCAGGCATCCAGTTCCGGCTTCTGAATCGTCGCAAGGGGCCTGCCGTTCAGGGTCCGCGCGCGCAAGCCGACCGAAAGGTTTACCGCACCAAAATGCAGGCAATCCTTACGTCCACGCCCGGATTGAGGATTGTCGAAGGCGAGGTGGCAGACCTTGTCATGCAGGACGGCCGCGTCACAGGGGTGCGCCTTGCTGATGGGGCAGAGATCTCCGCACGGGCTGTGGTTCTTACAACGGGCACCTTCCTTCGCGGCGTCATCCATATCGGCGACAAGCAGATCCCTGGCGGTCGCGTCGGCGACCGGCCGTCTGTCCGGCTGGCCGAGCGGTTGGACGCATTTGCGCTGCCGATGGGGCGGCTAAAGACCGGAACGCCGCCGCGGCTGGACGGCCGTACGATCGACTGGGGGCAGCTGCAAATGCAGCCGGGTGACGATGAACCGACGATGTTCTCGTTCCTGTCGCGCGCGCCGGAGTTGCGCCAGGTAAGCTGTGGCATCACCCATACGAATGCCCGCACGCACGAAATCATCGAAGCCAACCTGTCGCGCTCGGCGATGTACGGCGGTCACATCGAGGGCGTCGGTCCGCGCTATTGCCCGTCGATCGAGGACAAGGTCGTGCGGTTTTCGGAGAAGGATGCCCACCAGGTGTTCCTCGAGCCGGAAGGCCTGGATGACGACACTGTCTATCCCAACGGAATCAGCACGTCGCTTCCGGAGGATGTGCAGACGGCCTATGTGCGCACGATCGCGGGGCTTGAGTCCGTCCGGATACTGCAGCCCGGCTACGCCATTGAATACGACTACGTCGATCCCCGCGCCCTGGGTCCGACGCTGGAATTGCGGGATGTGCCCGGACTGTTCCTTGCGGGGCAGATCAACGGGACCACCGGCTATGAAGAGGCGGCTGCGCAGGGCCTTGTCGCAGGCCTGAATGCTGCCACGGTTGCGCTGGATCGTGATCCCGTGCTGTTCAGCCGAAGCACCAGCTACATCGGTGTCATGATCGACGACCTGACTTCCCGGGGTGTGACCGAGCCCTATCGGATGTTCACCTCGCGGGCAGAGTTCCGCCTGTCCCTGCGCGCAGACAACGCGGATCAACGGCTAACTCCACTCGGAATTGCGCTTGGCTGCATCTCGGTAGACCGCCGTGTCACGTTTGAAAGAAAGATGTCCGCACTGACATCAGGCCGGGCGCTCCTGGAGCGCCTTCGCATCAGCCCCAGGGCGCTTGCTGCCCATGGGGTGTCGCTGGCACCGGATGGGGCGCGCCGGAATGGCATGGAGTGGTTGTCCGTTCCCGACATCACCTTCGACCACCTCCTGAAAGAGGCGCCCGAGCTTCAGGCCATCACCCCCGATATCCGCGATCAACTGTCGCGTGATGCATTGTACCTTCATTATCTCGACCGACAGGACCGGGATGCAGTGGCGCTCCAACGCGACGAAGCGCATGAGATTCCGTCAGATTTCGACTATGGCGCATTGTCCAGCCTGTCTGGTGAGCTCAAGCAGAAGCTGGCGCGCGCGCGACCGTCAAACATTGCCCAGGCCGCGCGGATTGAAGGGATCACGCCTGCCGCCCTGGTGCTGATCCTGTCGCGCCTTAAGCAGGACGCCAGATCTGCGGGACGTCGCCGGGCATGACCCGCGAGGCCGTGGCGGCGCTGCCGGGTGTTTCACGTGAAACGCTGGACCGTCTCGATGTTCTTGCGGACCATGTCTTTCGCTGGTCTCCGCGGATCAATCTGGTGGCACCGTCCACGCTGCCAGATCTTTGGACACGACATATTCTTGATTCCGTTCAGCTTTGGACAATCGCTCCGCCACCACCGGGCCTCTGGGCAGATCTGGGTGCGGGCGGGGGGTTTCCGGGCCTCGTGCTTGCCGCCCTTGCGCAGGATACCCCCGTCCAGGTGGCGCTGGTCGAATCAGATCAACGAAAGGCGGCCTTTCTGGGTATTGCGGCGCAGGCCATGGCTGTGTCGCCCACTGTTCACTCAAGCCGGATCGAGGCCACACCCCCGCTTGGTGCATCCACCGTATCGGCCCGTGCCCTCGCCCCACTTCCCCGCCTTATCGACCTTGCCCTGCCGCACCTCGCACCTGGCGGTCGCCTGGTTCTGCCGAAGGGCGCCCGCCATGCGGAAGAACTGGCCATGGCGCTGGACACGCGGAGCGCCACCGTTGAAACTCATCCCAGCCTGACGGATCCCGAATCCGCCATATTGGTTCTGACCGACCTCACCTGCGCCGAATCCCAGAAAGGCTGACGCCCGATGCCGACCGACCGCATGCCCCACCCCGGACGCGGACCCCGCATCATCGCCGTCGCCAACCAGAAGGGGGGTGTGGGCAAGACCACGACCGCCATCAACCTCGGCGCCGCACTGGCCGAAGAAGGGCTGAACGTGCTGCTGGTCGATCTCGATCCGCAGGGCAACGCTTCGACCGGGCTGGGAATCGGGCGCAACGCGCGACGTCGCACGACCTATGACCTGATCCTCGATGACGCCCCGCTGGACGAGGTGATCGCGGAAACCAAGGTCGAAGGGCTGTGGATCTCGCCAGCGACCACCGATCTTTCGTCGGCCGATATCCAGATGGTCGCCAATGAGAAACGCAGCTTTCTGCTGCACGACGCGCTGCGCCAGCCGGCGATCGACCGATGGCGGCTGGACATGGTCCTGATCGACTGCCCGCCGTCCTTGTCGCTCCTGACCATCAATGCGATGGTCGCGGCACACTCGATCCTGGTCCCCTTGCAGGCCGAATTCTACGCGCTCGAAGGCCTGTCGCAACTGATGCTTACCGTCCGGGAGGTCCGGCAGACGGCGAACCCCGGGCTTCGCATCGAAGGCGTGGTGCTGACGATGTACGACAGGCGGAATAACCTGTCTTCGCTGGTCGAGAAGGATGCGCGCGAGAACCTGGGCGACCTTGTGTTTCGCACGGTGATCCCGCGCAATGTCCGACTGTCCGAAGCGCCGTCCTACGCCATGCCGGTTCTCGACTACGACAGCCTGTCCGCCGGCAGCCTTGCCTACCGGGCGCTCGCCGCCGAAATGATCGAGCGCCACGCGCTTCTTGCCGCCTGAGGATGACATGACCGACCGCAAGGAACAGAAGCGCGGCCTTGGTCGCGGTCTCTCGGCCCTGATGGCCGACATCGCAGCGCCAGAGTCGCCCGAGGCTCCGCGCAGAGCCGACATGATGGTGCCGGTCGAGCGGGTGCATCCCAACCCGGATCAGCCGCGCCGCAACTTCACCCCCGACCAGTTGCAGGAACTGGCCGAATCCCTGCGAGAGCGCGGCATCATCCAGCCGCTGATCGTTCGTCCGCACCCGCAGAAAACCGAGCATTATCAGATTGTTGCTGGCGAAAGACGCTGGCGCGCCGCGCAGATGGCGCAACTGCACGATGTTCCGGTTCTTGTCCGGGACTATGACGATCCGACCGTCCTGGAAGTCGCGATCATCGAGAACATCCAGCGCGCCGACCTGAACGCCGTTGAGGAAGCTGCGGCCTATCGGCAGCTGATGGACCGCTTCGGGCATACGCAGGAAAAGCTGGCCGCCGCGCTTGGCAAAAGCCGCAGCCACATCGCCAATACCCTGCGGCTTCTGTCTCTGCCCGACGGTGTTCTGGCCCTGCTTCGAGACGGCGCGTTGTCGGCGGGTCATGCCCGCGCTCTCATCGGGCTGCCAAATGCCGCCGATCTGGCCAGCACCGTGGTCGCCCGCGGCCTGTCCGTGCGGGAGACGGAACGCCTGGTCAAAGCCGGTCAGGAAAACGGTGCGCGACGTCCCGGGTCCGGTCCGCGCAAGCGGGGCGAGGGGCAGGAAAAGGACGCCGATACGCGTGCGCTGGAGAACGATCTGGCGGCGGCTCTGGGGCTGGGGGTCGAGATCACGCATGGTGCCAGCGGCGAGGGCGGCGCACTGACGCTGCGCTATCGCAATCTGGATCAGCTGGACGACATCTGTCGCCGCCTTACACAGGAGGCGTAAGCAGGTCCCGCAACACGGCATTCAGGATCGGTCGGCCTGCACGGGTCGTTCGCAGCAACCGGCCCGATCGTTCCAGCAAGCCTTGCGCTTCAAGAGCGTCGAGGGGCAGCGCACGCCCACCTGAAATCCGTGCCCAGCGGTCCAGGTCCACACCGTCGCACAGGCGAAGTCCCATCATCAGGAACTCCGCCGCCTGTTCCTCGCGGTCGATTGCATCGCGGGCGATCTCGCCATTGCCGTTGCGCGCCACCGCATCCAGCCAGGCCCCCGGGGCCCGGATCGCTTCGGTCGCCCAGCGCTGCCCATCCAGCGTCAGCCGGCCATGCGCGCCCGGGCCGATGCCCGCCCAGTCTCCGGATCGCCAGTAGATCAGATTATGCCGGGATTCAGACCCTGTTCTTGCATGATTAGATGTTTCATAGCCCGCCAGCCCGGCGGCCTCGGTCATCTCCTGCGTCACATCCCACAGGTCCGCGGCACGGTCTTCGTCCGGAAGGCCCTTCAGCCCGCCGCGACTCAGGCGGTCGGCGAAGGCAGTGCCATCCTCGATCGTAAGCTGGTACAATGACAGGTGATCCACCCCAAGTGACAGCGCTTCGGCCAGTTCTGTACGCCACTGGTCCACCGTCTGATCCTGCCGCGCATAGATCAGGTCGAAGCTGACCCGTCCGAACGTCGCTTGCGCGATTTCCAGCGCCGCGCGGGCCTCGTCCACTGTGTGGATCCGTCCCAGCCGGCGCAGATCTTTGTCGTTCAAGGCCTGCAGCCCAAGGCTGACCCTGTTGACGCCGGCATCGCGGAAGGCACCGAACCGCTCCGCCTCGACGCTGCCGGGGTTCGCCTCCAGCGTCACTTCCAGGTCGTTGGCCACGGGCCAGGCAGCGCGGATCGCGTCGAGAACCGCAGCCACGGTGGCAGGATCCATCAGGCTTGGTGTCCCGCCGCCGAAGAATACCGTGGACACCGTCCGAGGCCCGGTTTCCCGGGAAATTCGTTCTACTTCAGATAGATAAGATACAGCCCAGCGGCCATGGTCAACGGTGGCCGCGACGTGGCTGTTGAAGTCGCAGTAGGGGCACTTGGCCGCACAAAACGGCCAGTGGACATAGACGCCGAACCCTGCGATCCGCCAATCCTCATCCATCAGGGGCGTATCGACGATGTCAACCGCGGCCAAGGGCGTCCACCAGGCCGGTGAAAGCGCGGGCGCGATGACTGATGCGGTTCTTCGCCCAGCGATCCATCTCGCCGAAGGTCTTGTCGTGGCCGTCGGGCAAGAAGACCGGGTCATAGCCATGGCCTTGGTCTCCACGTCCCGGCCAGACGATGCAACCCGGCACCGACCCAAAGAATACCATGTCCGATCCGTCCGGAAATGCCAGGACAAGGGTGCAGTTGAACGCGGCCTGTCGGGGCTCGGGTACTGCGCGATCCTCAAGCTCCTGCCAGACACGGGCCATCGCCATGGCAAAGTCACGCCCCGCGCCCGTTTCGGCCCAGTCGGCCGTGTGGACCCCAGGGGCACCGTCCAGTCCGGCGACCGAGACGCCCGAATCATCCGCCAGAGCGGGCAGTCCGGTTGCCGATGCGGCCGCGTGCGCCTTGATCCGCGCGTTCTCCACGAAGGTCGTGCCGGTTTCAGCCGGTTCTGGCAGCCCCATCTCCGCCGCACCCACGACCGATATTCCGAGATCGGCCATCAGGTCGGCGACCTCTTCCAGCTTGCCCGCGTTGTGGGTGGCCACCAACAGGCGCGCGCCCAGTCTGTCGCGAAGCCGAGTCACCCGATGGCCGCCTTCTGTGCCGCGACCAGCGCCGCCACACCTTGTTCGGCAAGCGCCATCAACTCGTCCATCTGCGCCCGGCTGAACGTCGCTCCTTCGGCCGACATCTGCACCTCGATCAGGCGACCCGACCCCGACATGACGAAGTTGCCGTCCACGCCGGCCTCGCTGTCCTCGGGGTAGTCGAGGTCAAGCAGCGCCTGCCCAGCATAGATGCCGCAGGAAACCGCTGCCACATGGTCCAGCAGCGGATCGGCCACCACCGCCCCGGCCTTTCGCAGCCGGTTCACCGCCTGCCGCAGCGCCACCCATCCGCCGGTGATCGCGGCGCAGCGTGTGCCGCCGTCCGCTTCGATCACGTCGCAGTCGATCACGATCTGCCGCTCGCCCAGCGCGACCTTGTCGACGCCCGCCCGCAGCGCCCGCCCGATCAGCCGCTGGATTTCCTGGGTGCGCCCCGACTGACCCTTCTTGGCCTCGCGCGGCATCCGCGTGTTGGTTGCGCGCGGCAGCATCCCGTATTCCGCCGTCACCCAGCCCTGGCCCGTGCCTTTCAGGAACGACGGGGGGCGGTCCTCGATCGTGGCGGTGCAAAGGACACGGGTGTTGCCAACGGTGATCAGGCACGACCCTTCCGCATTGCGCGACACGCCCGCCTCGATCGCGATGGTCCGCATTTCGTCCAGTTTCCGTCCCGACGGCCGCATCGCGTTCCCTCCTGTTGGCGCGGGCCTTCCTACGCCCAGCGCGGCCACCGCCGCAACCCGTGCGCACGGTTGACGCCGGCGGGGGCCGACCCCTATCTTGCTCCGCTGCGCGGACCATGGTGCCATGACCGACCGAACCGAAATCCTGACCCAGATGAACGACCGCATGCGCGAGGTGTTTCGCCGCGTGGT
>CAYYOE010000122.1:0-8499 GCA_964473055.1 uncultured Rhodobacterales bacterium
GGCGTGATCGCCTCGGCCTCGTTGTGGCTCAGCCCGTCCTCGCAGGGGCACATCACCATGGTCGTGGGACAGACGCGGTTCATCCAGCAGGCGTCGTGGCCCGCGCCCGACACGATGTCCATGTGAGAATACCCCAGCCGCTCGGCCGCCGCGCGGACCCGGCCCACCAGCACCTCGTCGAAGGCCGGCGGGTCGAAGAAGCCCACCACATGCGAGGTGAACTTGACCCCCACCTCGGCGCACAGGCCCGGCGCGCGCGCCTCGATCTCGGCCACCATGTCCTCCAGCGTCGCCAGCACATGGCTGCGCACATCGATGGTGAACACGATCTTCTCGGGGATGACGTTGCGGCTGTTGGGGTAGACGTCGATATGCCCGATCGCGCCCACCGCGTTCGGCTGGCGCTTCATCGCGACCTCGTGGACCAGTTCGGTCACCCGCGCCAGCGCGCGCCCCGCGTTGCGGCGCAGGTACATCGGTGTCGACCCGGTGTGCTGGCCCTTGCCGGTGACGGTGCATTCGATCCAGCGCAGCCCCTGCCCGTGGGTGACGACGCCGATATCGCGGCCCTCGGCCTCCAGGATCGGGCCCTGCTCGATGTGCAACTCGAAGAAGGCGTGCATCTTGCGCGCGCCCACCTTCTCCTCGCCCTTCCAGCCGATCCGCTCCAGTTCGTCGCCGAACCGCAGGCCCTTGGCATCCGTCCGGTCATAGGCCCAGTCGCGGTCCAGCACGCCCGCGAACACGCCTGACGCCAGCATCGCGGGGGCAAAGCGCGTGCCTTCCTCGTTCGTCCAGTTCGTCACGACGATGGGATGCTTCGTCTGGATGTTCAGGTCGTTCATCGACCGGATGATCTCCAGCCCCGCCAGCACGCCCAGCACCCCGTCGTACTTGCCGCCCGTCGGCTGGGTATCCAGGTGCGATCCCACATAGACCGGCAGCGCATCCGGGTCGGTGCCCGCCCGGGTGGCGAACATCGTGCCCATCTCGTCCACGCCCATGGTCAGGCCCGCATCGGCACACCACCGCGCGAACAGGTGGCGGCCTTCGCCATCGGCATCGGTCAGGGTCTGGCGGTTGTTGCCGCCCGCAATTCCGGGGCCGATCTCGGCCATCTCCATCAGGCTGTCCCACAGCCGTTCGCCGTTCACGGCAAGGTTTGCACCGGGCGCTGCGGCCATGGACTGCCCCCATTTCTGACTGGCACCCGAACCGGGCGCCGGATTCCCCGACCGCCAGACTGACGCAGGCCGCAAGGGTGTCAAGCCGCCGTCGGTCGGTCCAGGGGCTTTGGGACAGGCGCAAAGGCGGGGTTTACCCCGCCCTTTGGCCGTTTACGGCGACAGGCGCTGCCCGTTGGCCACCAGCGCGCCATCCGGTGTCACCTCGATCCGGCTGGTCAGCACATCGGGTTCATCGGTCGGCCGGGCGAACAGACCCAGCATCATCTGCGCGGCCATCACCTGATCGGGCGGCAACAGCCCCATCTGCGCCAGCTTCTGGATCAGCCCGTTGCCCCCTGCCAGACGCAGGTCGACCGCCCCTTCCGGGCGCGGCATGCCATCGAAGCTGTCGGTATCGGTGTTGTCGAAGGTGAAGGCCCCCGACCCGGTCAGCCGCGCGCCGCCCGCGGCCACTTCCACCGACCGGATGTCCAGCGAATGCACCTCGCCCGGCGCACCGTCCATCGGGCCCTGCGCCGTCATCGGATCCAGGATATTGACCAGCCAGTTCGCCTTGCCGGCCAGGTCGATCACGAAGGTCGCGGGGTCGCGCGGCAGGATGCTGCCCGGGTCGGCCATGTTCCAGATCGTGTTGGACAGCGCCAGGTCCTTCAGTTGCAGCAGCAGGCCGAAATCCTGCGGCGTGTCCGATTGCTGCATCGGCATGGTCATGCTGAACCCGGTCTCGGCGATCGTCGCCGACAGGTCGGGCAAGGGCATCGCCGCCACCTCGACCGACAGCGCCACGCCCGTATTGCCCGCGCCATAGGACATGCCGTCCCCATCCAGCCGCACCGTCAGATTGCCCGATGCGGATTCCCCGGCAACGATCACGCGTCCCTGCATCGGATCGTCCGTGTCCATCCGGTAGCGGGACCGCCCATGGCTGAACTGCGAATCGACACGGAACCCCATCTCCAGCGCCTGGGAAAGATCGTCGGTGCCGGCGAACATCTCGGCCGCGAACAGGCCGGAACTGGACGCCGAGATGTCGTCGAACGCAGCCTCCAGCGCGAACGGCCCGGCACCAGGCTCGGGCGGAGTGCCCGAGGCATTGACCATCAACTGCGTCGCGCTCAGACGCGAAACAATGTCCATGACATCCGTGCCGACCGTGCGGTAATGGCCCTCGAGCCCCCGCAACTCCGCGTCGACCGTGAATTCCAGATCCTCGCCGTCGACGCGCATGCTGTCCAGCGTCAGGCGCATCTCGTCCGCGGTCAGCGCATTGTCCAGCGTGTCGCCCGACCCCGTCACCACCATGGCGGCATTGGTCTGCCGCAGCGACATGGCCATCGACATTTCCGGGCCCTCACCTTCCACCAGGATGGTGTAGCGTTCCGGCATCGCGACATTCACCGACCCGTCGGCCTGACCGGAAAAGACATGGGTGCCGAAGTCCATCGTCATGGTCACGTCGGGCTGGACCACGACCACGCGCAGGTCGCGCACCGTCAGCGTGTCGCCCGATGGTTCCTCGACCGCCGTGATCGTCGCCTCGCCGCCGGCGCTCATCAGCGCCTTCCAGTTTTCCCAGACCTCGACGGCCGTGACCTGCGCCAGCGCGGCGGGTGTGGCGGCCAGGATCGCAAGGACCGATGCGGCGGGCAGGGCGGCGTGACGGCGGAACGACATGGCACAGGACTCCGGCTGGACAGACGCGCCGGACTTTCTGCGCCCGGATGCGACTGGTCAAGGGAAATGCGGCACCGGGCCGTCGGCGGACCCATCCCGCAAGACGGCTGGAACGGACCCGCGGCGCAGTCTAGAACGGTCTCGGGACAGTCGAGAGGGGGACTTGGAAGGTGCAGGACCTGAAGGGAAAGTCGGTGCTGATCACCGGGGCAAGCCGGGGGATCGGCGAAGCGGCCGCACGGGCTTTCGCGGCGGCGGGCGCCCGTGTCGCACTGGCGGCGCGGGACCGCAGCCGCCTGTCGGCCCTGTCGCGCCAGATCGGCAACGGCACGATCGCGCTGCCCTGCGACGTTGCCGACGCGGCCCAGGTGGCCGAGGCGGTGGCCGCCACCCTCCGTGCCTTCGGCCGGATCGACGTGCTGGTGAACAACGCTGGCCTGGTCGATCCGATCGCGCCCCTCGCCGACGCCGACCCCGCCGCCTGGGCGCAGACCATCGCCGTCAACCTGACCGGCGTCTTCAACGGGATGCATGCAGCCCTGCCCGCGATGCTGCGGCAGGGCGGCGGCACAATCCTGACGGTGTCCTCGGGGGCCGCCCACAACCCGGTCGAAGGCTGGTCGGCCTACTGCGCGTCCAAGGCCGGCGCCGCCATGCTGACCCGCATGGCGCACCACGAATACGGCCTGCGCGGCATCCGCGCGATCGGCCTGTCACCCGGCACGGTGGCCACCGACATGCAGGTGGCGATCAAGGCGTCCGGCATCAACCCCGTCTCGCGGCTGGACTGGTCGGCGCATATCCCGGCCGACTGGCCCGCGCGGGCGCTCGTGTGGCTGTCGGGCGACGCGGGGGCCGAGTTCGCCGGGCAAGAGGTCTCGCTGCGCGACGAAGCCATCCGCGCGCGCATCGGCCTGATCCCGTGATCACCACGCGCCGTGACGGGGGTCTGCTGACGCTGACCCTCGACCGCGAGGGCAAGGCCAATGCCCTGACCGCCGCCATGCTGGAGGGCATCGCCGACGCGGTCTCGGGCGCGGGCGCGGGCGACGCGCAGGCCCTGATCCTGACGGGCGAGGGCCCCGTGTTCAGCGCGGGCGCCGACCTGGGCGAGGTGCGCGATGCGGGACTCGCATCCTCGCCGCTGTGGGAACGGGCATCCGCCGCCATCGCGGCCTTTCCCGGCCTGACCATCGCCGCCCTGAACGGCACGCTGGCTGGCGGCGCCTTCGCCGTCGCGTTGGCCTGCGACCTGCGCATCGCGGTCCCCGCCGCCACCTTCTTCTACCCGGTCATGCGGCTCGGCCACCGCCCGCAGCCGTCCGACCCCGCGCGGCTGACCGCCCTGATCGGCCCGGCACGCGCGAAACTGATCCTGATGGGCGGCGCGCGGCTGACCGCCGACCAGGCGCTGGCCTTCGGGCTGGTCGATGCCGTCGTGCCGGGGTCTGAACTCCTCCCCTTCGCCCGCGCGCTGGCCGAGGACGCGCTGGCCGCCGACCCCGCCCATGTGGCGGCGATCAAGCGGGCTGTTCCGGGTTGAGCGCAACCCCACCCGGAACAGCCGCGTAAGCCACCCGGGCATCGAATGGCCGCCGCAACTGCACCGCCCAGTCACTTCCGCCACCGGGGGCGGCAGCAACGATGGAACAGTGCCCCTGCCCGGAACAGCCGCAAAGCGGCCCGGGCAGCGGCTGGCCGCCCCCTCGGCCAGCCGCTTTGGGGACACCAGCGCGCGTTCAACCGTCGCCCTGACCTGACACCATAAAGTGCAGACCACCAACGGTGCAGCGGCAGTCCGCGGCCATCCGATGCCCTTCGTCCAAGATTCCCCTACCGCCGCGCCTTCCGCGCCCCTGGCCGCGCCCCCGGCACGACCGACTGGAACCCCGGCGGGCGCTTCGCCACCCAGGCGATGAACCGCGCCAGCCGTGGATGCGCCTGCAACGCCTCGACCGTGGCGTAACCCCGCGCAAGCTCCGCCTCGCTCAGCGTGGCGTGGATTTCCTTGTGGCAGATGTGGTGCAGCAGCACGACCGGCCCGCCCTTGCCGCCCTTCAGCTTCGGCACCAGGTGGTGACGGCTGGCTGGTGTGCCCGCCGGGATCGGGCGGCCGCAAAGCGGGCAGACCGGATCGCCCTCGCCCTCGATGCCGTCCTCCATCGCCTTGCCCTGCCGCCCCGTCCGTGGTGAAGCATGGCGCCATGACCGCCCCCGGCAACCCCCCTTCGCCCCCGGAACCGCTGGACGCGCTGGTGATCGGCGCCGGTCCCGCCGGGCTGATGGCCGCCGAAGTGATGGCACGGGCGGGGCGCCGGGTCACGGTGGCCGAGGGCAAGCCGTCCCCGGGACGCAAGTTCCTGATGGCGGGCAAGTCCGGGTTGAACCTGACCAAGGCCGAACCGGCGGCCGCCTTTGCGGCGGCTTACGGCGAAGATGCAGGGGGGCTGTCGCCCATGCTGGATGCCTTCGGACCGGACCAGGCGGTCGACTGGGCACGGGGGTTGGGCCAACCGGTGTTCACCGGGTCAACGGGGCGGGTCTTTCCAGTGGCGATGAAGGCGTCACCCCTGCTGCGCGGCTGGCTCGCCCGCCTGTCCGGGCTTGGGGTCGCGTTGCGCACCCGCTGGCGCTGGACGGGATGGCGGGACGGCGCGCTGGATTTCGACACGCCGGACGGCCCCCGCGCTGTGGCTCCCCACGTCACCGTGCTTGCGCTGGGTGGCGGCAGTTGGGCACGTCTGGGGTCCGACGGGGCGTGGACCACCCTTCTTGCCGCGCGCGGCATCCCCGTCGTGCCCTTCGCCGCGTCGAACGTGGGGCTGTCGGTCGCCTGGTCGCCCGCGATGGCGCCGCACATGGGCGCCCCGGTCAAGGCAGTGGCCCTGACCGCAGGCCCGGCCCGGTCGCGGGGCGAGATCGTGCTGACGGCGCGCGGGATCGAGGGCGGCGGCCTCTACCCGCTGGCCCCCGCAATCCGGGCGGGGTACCCCTTGACGCTCGACTTCGCCCCCGACCTGACCGTGGCTCAGGTCGCACGGCGCCTGACCGCCCCGCGGGGCAAGCGCAGCCTGTCGGAACACCTCCGCCGCACCCTTGGGCTGACCGGCGCAAAGCGTGCCCTGCTGATGGAATTCGCGCGCCCCCTGCCCGCCGGTCCCACCTCGCTGGCCACGCTGGTCAAGGCGCTGCCGATCCCGCACCGGGGCCCCCGCCCGCTGGACGAAGCGATCTCGACCGCCGGTGGCCTGCCCTTCGCCGCGCTGACCCCGGGCCTGGAACTGCGCGCCCTGCCCGGCGTGTTCGCCTGCGGCGAGATGCTCGACTGGGACGCGCCGACGGGCGGCTACCTTCTGACCGCCTGCCTCGCCACCGGCGCCTGGGCCGGCCGCCACGCCGCGGCGCATCCGGCGCATGGGTGACGGGGCGTCCGGCAGTGCGCCGACACCAAGTGTCCCGATGTCATCCCCGCGAAAGCGGGGACCTCGACAAACCCGCATACCACCACCGACCGCAACACAGGCGCCCGCACCCCGAACCCCGCGTCAACAGGGGTGAATCAAACCCTAACGTGCACACCCCTTATGGCTTCGAATCAACGACTTGACCCTTTGTGCACATGTGCACAAACTGCCCCTCAGGCGTGAATCGCCCCGTCCCCGCAGGCCAGGGCCGCCTCGCGCACCGCTTCGGAAACGGTCGGGTGGGCGTGACAGGTCCGTGCCAGATCCTCGGCCGCCGCCCCGAACTCCATCGCCACGCAGATCTCGTGGATCAGGTCCCCCGCCTGCGGCCCGATGATGTGGGCCCCCAGAATCCGGTCAGTCGCGGCATCGGCCAGGATCTTCACGAACCCGTCGCCCGCGAACTGCGCCTTGGCCCGGCCGTTGCCCATGAAGCTGAACTTGCCCACCTTGAAGGGGCGGCCCGCCTCCTTCAGCGTCTCCTCGGTCTCGCCCACGCTGGCCACCTCGGGATGGGTATAGATCACACCGGGGATGACCCCGTAGTTCACATGCCCCGCCTTGCCCGCAATCACCTCGGCCACCGCGACGCCCTCATCTTCCGCCTTGTGGGCCAGCATCGGTCCCGCGATGGCATCCCCGATCGCATAAAGACCGGGCACGCTGGTCTGCCAGTGGCCGTCGGTCTTGACCGTGCCGCGCGGCCCCATCTCGACTCCCAGCGCCTCCAGCCCCAGTCCCTCGGTGTAGGGCTTGCGCCCCGTGGCCAGCAGCACGACATCGGCCTCGACGCTGCCCTCGCTGTCGTCCTTGCGGAGCTTGTAGCGGACGGTGGCCTTCGTCTTGGCCGCGTCCACGCCCTGCACGGCAGCCCCCATGATGAACGTCAATCCCTGGCGTTCGAGGAGGCGGCGGAAGGATTTCTGCACCTCGCCGTCCTGGCCGGGGGTAATGGCGTCGAGGTATTCGATCACCGTCACCTCGGACCCGAGGCGCGCATAGACCGACCCCAGTTCCAGCCCGATCACGCCGCCACCGATGACGGCCAGCCGCTTGGGGATCTTCGGCAGGGTCAGGGCGCCGGTCGAGGTGACCACGGTCTTTTCGTCCACCGTGACGCCAGGAAGGGACGCGGCCTCGGACCCGGTGGCGATGACGATGGACTTCGCGTTGTGGACTTCGTCGCCGACCTTGACCTGGCCCGCCGCGGGGACCTGTCCCCAGCCCTTCAGCCAGGTGATCTTGTTTTTCTTGAACAGGAACTCGATGCCCTTGGTGTTCTGGGCGATGACATCGTCCTTGTAGGCGAGCATCTGCGACCAGTCGACTTTCGGCGTGCCGACGTTCAGCCCCATCTTCGCGAAGTTGTGGCTGGCCTCGTGCAACTGGTGGGACGCATGCAGCAGGGCCTTGGACGGGATGCAGCCGACGTTCAGGCAGGTGCCGCCCAGCGTCTCGCGGCCTTCGACCACGGCGGTCTTGAGGCCCAGTTGCGCCGCGCGGATGGCGCAGACATAGCCGCCGGGTCCGGCGCCGATCACGATGAGGTCGAAGTCTGCCATGGGTCGGGTCCTTTTCGTGCCGGGTTCGCGGGGGGCTGTCTGCCCCCCGCACCCCCCGAAGGTATTTGAGCAAGGATGAAGGGGGAAGGGGTCAGATCAGGGCGGCGAGGAGCATGAGGAGCGTGGCGGCCCAGCCCGCCATCCAGATGAGGGACCGCCAGGGGACGAGGCCGTACCAGTAGGCGGGGACGTAAGCCGCGCGGGCGGCGAGGTAGGCCCAGGCGCAGGCGGCGGTGAAGGCGGTGGACTTGTCGGCCAGCGTGACCACCACGCAGGCGATGGTGAACAGGATCAGCCCCTCGAAATGGTTGTCGAGGGCGCGGATCAGGCGACCGGTGCGGGGACTGACCATGCTGCGCAGGTCGGTGCCGTCGCGGGGGGACAGGGTGACCTTGGTCCCGACCTCCATGTTCGCGGTGACCGAGACGAGGACGAACTGCACGCATTGCAGGAGAGCTGCGAGGGTGAGGGCGGTGAGTTCGGGGGTCATCGGGGTGTCCGGTGGATGGTGGGCAGACTGCCCACCCTACGCGTGGACGGCAGCCCGGATGTCAGGCGATGCGCCGGTCCGGGCGGCGCGGGGTCCCGGGCCTGACCCGGGACCTTAACGTT
>CAYYOE010000123.1:0-8481 GCA_964473055.1 uncultured Rhodobacterales bacterium
AAACCCCGATGCAACCGCCCGCGCCCTGCGCGCCTGGCTGGAGGACTGACATGGACGCCGCACTTCTGACCCTGCTGCAATCGGTCGACACCCCCACTGTCTGCAACGCGATCGAGGTGGTGCAGGGCAAGCGCGGGTTCGATGCCTTCACCCGCGGCACGATGGTCTGCACCGAACCGGGTTTGGCCGTCGTGGGCTACGCCGCCACCGCGCGGATCAGCGCCATCGCCCCGCCGGCGGACGCGCCGGACGTGATCCGCGCGCGCCGCATGGCCTACTACCGGATGATGCACGACGCGCCGAGGCCGTCCATCGCCGTCGTCGAGGATATCGACGCCCCCGCCTGCGTCGGCGCCTTCTGGGGCGAGATCAACACGACCATCCACAAGGGGTTCGGCATGGCGGGCGCGCTGACCAACGGCGTGGTGCGCGACCTGGGCGACCTGCCGCCGGGGTTCCCGGTGATCGCCGGGTCCATCGGCCCCAGCCACGCCTTCGTCCATGTCCGCGACATCGACCAGCCCGTCACCGTCCACGGCCTGCGCGTCGCGCCGGGCGACCTGATCCATGCCGACCGGCACGGCGCGCTGGTGATCCCGCCCGAGGTCGTGCCGCACCTCGCCGCGGCCATCGGCAAGCTGCAGGCCACCGAACGGCTGGTCCTGGACCCCGCCCGCGCCCCCGGCTTCGACTTCGCCGCCTTCGAGGCCGCCTGGGCCGCGTTCGAGGCCGCGCGCACCTGACACCCCCGCGCGTCGGCCTTGGGTGGTTCCCGATCACCCTGATGCCGTCGAGATCAAGCCGCGCATCGACGGGCCGCGGCACGGCGATGCGACGATGGTGCAGCAGCGCTCTATGGCTGTCACATCCGAAAGACCTGCAAGCGGCGCGCCTGCCGCTGCCAGATCGCCGGGCCGAGGGGGCGGCCCGGCGACGCGCGGCGGCCTTCGGCCTTGATTCCGCGCGAAGACACGGTACCGGCGTGGGCCGACCCGGATTGAGGGGGGCGCCGCTAGATTTCCACCGGCGCGCGGTATTCTGCCTCGAACGTCGGCCCGCCGGTCGGCGCGGTCACCTTCAGCGTCCAGAACCGGTCCACCGGCGGGGCGTTGTGGCTGATCACGCGACGCATCCCGGGGATGTTCACGCTGGCCGTGAAGCTGACATTCGCACGCTTGCGTTGCAGCGGCGGCACCGGCTTCGGCCCCACGCCCTGGGGCAGCTGGATGCGAAACCGCAGCCCGTCCGTGGTGTCGGTCCCCGCGGGCAACGTGACCTGCGTGGACCACACCGGGAAGCTCTCTCGCCGGTACGGGCCCGCCGCCGTACTGCGCGTGTCGCGCGTTTCGTGGACGTCATGGCAGGTCAGTTCCAGCACCCAGGGCCCCGTCGGCACCACCGGACGCCCCAGCACCAGCCGCCCCGCCAGCGCGCCGCCCAATGGCACCGGCGTTCGCCCGTCGATCTGCAGGCCCGTCACCCCGAAGGCCCGCGCCCGCGCCCGCCAGCGCAGGGCCTTGACCACATGCCACCCGGCCACCCCAATCAGGATCCCCTCCAGGATCAGCAGCGGGTTGAAATCCGGATCGTCGAAATCGACCACCCAGGGCCAGCCCAGCATCCAGCCGACCCAGCCAGCCGCCGCCGCTGCCATGGCCGCGATCACCCAGTTCGTCACCGCATGAAACCCCGGGTCCGCCCGGTCGGCATAGCCCGCCATCCGCCCACCCCTCATGCCCAGGCGGACAGGATAGCGCGTGACCACCCGCACGCGGAAGGGGCCTGTTCGCGGGCGCTTGCGCTGTGTAGTCCGGACCCGTCCAACGCCAAGCGGAGCGCGAGATGCCCCAAGATCCCTCACCCGAAGCCCTCGCCCTGCGCATGGGCCTCGACATCCCCGATTTCGCCGCGCAGGGCTACTACGGCGCCGACTACGGCACGATGAAGCCGTTCCACCGCGTCGGCAGCCTGCTGTTCCTGTCGGGCCATGTCCCGCAGACCGGGGATACCGTCATCCACCCCGGCCGACTGGGCGACACGCTGACCACCGACCAGGGCTACGCCGCCGCGCGTCTGACTGGCATCAACCTGCTGGGCGGCATCCGCCAGGCGACAGGCTCGCTCGACCGGGTTCGGGGCATCGTGCGGACGCTGAACTTCGTGGTCTGCACACCCGACTATACCGACGTGCACCGCGTGTCGTCGGGCCTGTCGGACCTTCTGGTCGAGGTGTTCGGGCCCGAACGCGGCCTGGGCGGGCGCGCCACCATCGGCGTCATGGCGCTGGCCAACGGCGCCTGCTTCGAGACCTGGGCCACGGTCGAGGTCGCGGACTGACCACGTTTGTGCTGAAGGCCCGCAGGCCGCCGCCCGCCCTTGCCCGCAGCCTCACCCCCGACCGGGCAGACCTCAGACCGCCACCCGTTGCGACGGCATCAAATGCAGGCGCCGTGGCATGGTCGGCACGCGGCGGCTGCGAAACCCGGCGGCCGCGGCTGTCTCGGCCTCGTCCCCCGCTGCGTCCAGGCCGGACCGCAAGGCCTCGCGCACCGGGGCGCTGGCGGCAAGCGCAAGCGCCACGGCAGAGCCGGCAGCAGCAGGCTGCGACACGGGCGCGCCCGATCCCTGCGGGACCAGGCCCTTGTCCTGCAGGAAGGCATCGATCGCCCCCTCCAGCGCAAAGGCGGTGCGCGGCAAGCCATGCTCGGCAGAAACCTCTACAAGTTCGACCAACAGGTCGAACACCCGCTCCTCGGAAACCCTCAACACCCCGCCCCCCGGCAGCACCCCACGCGACCTTGGATACCTGCTGCCCCGGCCGGATGCACGCAGGGACAGGTCCGCCGGTGCCATCCGGCGGCAGAAATCTGCAACGTCATGGGCGGTTCTCCACTGGCACTCGCGGCATGGTGGCACGCGGCTGTCACCATTCCGTCAACGCGCGACGAATTCCGCCCTCCCGATTCGCGCGTCGCATCGCAGGTGCCGGGGCATTGCCGACCCTCGCTCTCTTGCCCCGGGGCAGCCTCTGCGCCAATGAACGGTGCATGGCCAAACTGCACTTCCACTACTCCACCATGAACGCGGGCAAGTCGACGCTGCTCCTGCAGGCGGCGCACAACTACCGCGAACAGGGGATGGACACGCTGCTGCTGACCGCACAATTCGACACGCGCGCGGGCGCGGGCCGCATCGGGTCGCGCATCGGCATCGGCGCGGAGGCCGACACCTTCGCCCCCGGCGACGACCTCTTCACCCGCATCCGCACCCGGCTGGCCGAAGGCCGCGTCGCCTGCGTCTTCGTGGACGAGGCGCAGTTCCTCACCCCCGACCAGGTCTGGCAACTGGCCCGCGCGGTCGATGATCTGGGCGTGCCCGTCATGTGCTACGGCCTGCGCGTCGACTTCCGCGGCGAATTGTTCCCCGGCTCGGCCACCCTGCTGGCGCTCGCCGACGAGATGCGCGAGGCGCGCACCATCTGCCACTGCGGGCGCAAGGCCACCATGGTCTATCGCCGCGGCCCCGATGGCCGACCGCTGACCGAAGGCGCGCAGGTCCAGATCGGCGGAAACGAAACCTATGTCTCGGTCTGCCGCCGCCACTGGCGCGAGGCGACGGGCGACACGCCAACGCCATGACCATGGCCCCGGCCCGGCTGCAACTGGGCTCGATCTTCGCCTGCTACGCGGTCGCTGGCCTCTACTGGGGCACCTTCGTCGCCACCCTGCCTGCATTCGAGGCGCGCTCGGCGCTGACGCCCGCCGATTTCGGCCTTGCGCTGGTGGCGCAGGCGGCGGGCGGCATCCTGGCCATGCAGGGGCTGGGCCGCGTCCTGCACCGGGTGCAGGCGCTGGCGGTTCCCGGCTGCCTTGCGCTGTTTGCGGCAGGGATGACCGTGCTGGGCTTCGCCCACGGGCCGGTGGGGCTGATCGTCGGGCTGGCACTGGCCGGGGCGGCCTCGGGCGCGCTCGATATCGCCCTGAACATGCGCGTGGCACGAATCGAATCCGATCTGGCGATGCGGCTCTTCAACCGCGTCCATGCGCTGTTTCCCTTCGTGATGCTTGTAGCCTCGGTGGCGACGGGTCTGTCGCGTGAGGTCGGCGCCACGCCCGAGATGCTGCTGGTTCCCGTGGCGGCACTCTGCCTTGCCGCCGCTGCGGTCGAGGCACGCGCCGGCCATCACCAGCGCCCCGGCCCCGGCGGCGCGCCACCCGGCCGCCGCGCGCTGACCGGCGTGGTGGTCGTCCTGGGCCTCGTTGCCGCCTCGGGCGCGGCGATGGAAGGCGGCGCCCATGTCTGGGCCGCAATCTATCTGGAACGCGAACTCGCCACCGGCCCGGCCGTGGCCGGCTATGCCGCCGCGGCGATCACCCTGGGCCTGACCACGGGGCGGCTCATGGCCCACCGGTTCGAGGCGCGCCTGCGCGCCATGACGCTGGTTTCGGCCTTCGCCTGCGTGGCCGCCCCGGCCTTCGGCCTTCTTGCCCTGTCGGACGGGCCTGTGCTGGCGATCCTGGGCTACTTTCTCGCAGGGCTCGGCATCGGCCCGATCGAACCCGCGGTCTTTCGCTCGGTCGCCTCGCGCCACCCCGAGGCGACGCGGGGCCGGGCCCTCGCCCTGGCCACCGGGATCGCCTACCTCGGCTACCTGGCGGCGCCGCCGGTCCTTGGCCGGGTGATCGACGGGGCAGGCTGGCCCGCGATGTTCGTCACCCTGGCGGCCGTGGCCCTTGCCGCCGCCGCCGTGGCCCGCCTGGTCCCGCCCGCGCGACAGCCCTGACCGCGGCGCGGCGGGCACGGGTTCCATGCACACCCGACGCGGCCCGTCGCCCTGATGCCGCTCCGTCCCGCTTCGACGTGGTTCAAGTATCCCGGGGGGAGGCCCGCGCAGCGCGCGGGCCGGGGGGCAGCGCCCCCCACCCTGTCGCCAGCCGCGTCAACCGGGCAACCGCTCCCGGCGGCCCCGGCGGCCTCGACGGCCTCGGCGGCCCCGCAACGCCCGCCCCTCGCAGACCCCGTGCAGACAGGTTAACCAGACCATAACGTGCATAGGGAGACTCGAGCGAATTCAACAGCATGACCGTTTGTGCACATGTGCACAAACCGTCCCTCAGACCGGGTTCGGCGGGGTGCGTCCGTCCAGCACGGCATCAAGGTTGTCCAGCGCCATGAACCCCATCCGCTCGCGCACGTCCAGCGCCGCCGTCCCGATATGCGGCAACAGCACCGCGTTCTCGCAGTCCGTCAGCCCCCGTTCCAGCACCGGCTCGCGTTCGTAGACGTCCAGCCCCGCCCCCGCGATCGTGCCGGCCTTCAGCGCCTTCACCAGCGCCGCCTCGTCCACCACATCCCCCCGGGCAATATTCACCAGGTACCGGGCGGGCCCCATCGCCGCCAGTTCCGCCGCCCCGATCAGGTGCCGCGTCGCGGGCGTGGCGGGCACCGACAGCACCACGATGTCGGCCCCGGTCAGGACCGCCTCCAGCGATGGCAGCTGCCGCGCGGGCACACCCGGATCGGCCACCGGGCTGCGGTTGTGGAACACGATCTCCATCCCGAAGCCCAGGTGCGCGCGCCGGGCGATGGCCTTGCCGATGCGGCCCATGCCGACGATCCCCAGCCGCTTTCCCGAAACGTGGAACCCCAGGAACTGCGTCGGCGTCCAGCCCGTCCACCGCCCCGCCCGCACGATCCGCTCGCCTTCGCCCGCCCGGCGGCAGACCATCAGGACCAGCATCATCGCGATGTCCGCGGTCGCCTCGGTCACCGCGCCCGGCGTGTTCGTCACCACCACCCCGGCCGCCTGCGCCGCGCCCGCGTCGATGTGATTGTAGCCCACGCCGAAGTTCGCCAGCACCTTCGTCCGCGGCCGGATGTCGGCGAAGGCCCCTGCCCGGAACCCGTCGCCCAGTGTCGGCACGATGCCGTCATAGACCACCATCGCCGCCCGCGCCTCGGCCTCGGACAGGGGGCCGCCCGCGTGCACGGTGACGTCGTGCGCCGCATGGGCGCGCGCCAGCACCGCCGCGGGCAGGTCGCGCGTGATCAGGATCCGGGCCATTCAGAACATCCTTCCGCCAAGGGGCACATCAAGATCAGGGGTCAACAGCACCACCTCGCCATCCGCATCTGGCACCCCCAGCACCAGCACCTCGGACAGCACCGGGCCGATCTGGCGGGGTGGAAAGTTCACCACCGCGACGACCAGCTTGCCGGGCAGATCCTCGGGCCGGTAATGGCGGGTGATCTGGGCCGAGGACCGCTTCACGCCGATGCCTTCGCCGAAATCCACCCACAGCTTGATGGCGGGCTTGCGCGCCTCGGGGAAGGGTTCCGCCCGGGTGATCCGGCCGACCCGGATGTCGACCCTGGCGAAATCGTCCCAGGCGATCATCCCCGCAGTTCCCGCGAGCGGTCGGCAGCCGCCTTGACGGCGCGGCGCAGAAGGGCCGGGAACCCGGTGCCTTCGTCCATCAGCACGCCCAGCGCCGCCGCGGTGGTGCCGTTGGGGCTGGTCACGTTCACCCGCAGCTGCGCGGGGCTTTCATCGGACGCCTCGGCCAGCGCGCCTGCGCCCGCCACCGTCGCGCGGGCCAGTTGCAGGGCCAGCGCGGGGGGCAGCCCCTCGGCCTCGCCCGCCGCGGCCAGCGTCTCGATCAGGTGGAACACATAGGCAGGCCCCGACCCCGACACCGCCGTGACGGCATCCATCTGATCCTCGGCCTCCAGCCGCACGACCTGCCCGACGGCAGAAAGCAGCGCCTCGGCCGTGTTCATTTGCGCGGGCGTCGCCGCTGCATTGCCCACGATGGCGGTGATGCCCCGGCCCACCGCGGCGGGCGTGTTCGGCATCGCGCGGATCACCGGCGTGGCTGCGCCCAGCACCGCCTCATAGGTGGCGATGGGCGTGCCCGCGGCAACCGAGATCACGAGGGTGGCGCCACCGCCCAGGGGCCCCAGGCGCGGCAGGGCCTCGGCCATGGTCTGCGGCTTGACGGCGATCAGGGCGACGGCGGGGCCGGGCGGCACCGGCCCGTTCAGGTTCAGCCCCGCGATCCCGGCCAGCCAATCCGAGGGATGGGGATCAAGCACGGTGACTGCCGCAGCGGGCAAACCGGCCTTCAGCCAGCCCGCCAGCATCGCCGACCCCATCTTGCCGCAGCCCAGAAGAACCATGCCGCGGCGCGCGATCTCGTCCATCATGACCGAACCCTCTGCCCTTTCGGCCCGGTCTAGCCCGCAGGGGCGGCAAGGGGAAGGCGGTGGAACACCCCTCGCCGGGTCAGGCGCGCCCGTAGGCCTCGGTCAGGGCGACCTTCATGGCCTCGATCGGAGGACGATCGGCCCAGGCAACCAGCTGGAACGCGGGGTAGAAGCGTTCGCAGGCCATCACCGCGGCGTTGATCAGACAATCCACCTGTTCGGTCCCTGCGATCTGGCCGCCGGCCAGCACCAGGCCGTAGCGGAACACCATCAGCCGCTGTTCGCCCCAGTAGGTGAAGGCCCCCGCCCAGCACAGGTCGTTGGCGCGGTTGAGGCATTCGTAGAGCTCGCCCATCCGCGCCGTCGGGGGTTCCATCTCGAAGGTGCAGATCAGGCGCAGCGTCTCGTCATGGCCGGACCAGGCCAGAGTGATCGAGTAGGTGCGCCACTGCCCCTCGACCGCCATGGCGATCTGGTCGTCGGCGATCCGGTCGAAATCCCAGGCGTGGTGGGTGGCGATGCTCTCGACCAGGTCGATCGGGTGCAGATCGTCCCCCAGGTCGTGCTCTGAAAGCGCCATGGCCTGCCCCTGCTGTTGTAGCGCGGCGCCGGCATGCGTGCCACCAACGCTAGCTGACTGCTCTACGGACAGGTGTTCGCTGACCCTATCCTTACCAGATATGGTGCAGGTTTGAGGGGCAACTGTAAAGCAGGGATTTGGTAACGGTTCAAAGACGGCGCGGCACGGGGGCTCTGCCCCCGAACCCCCGGAGGTATTTGAACAAGGATGAAGCGAGCCCGTTTCCCAGGGAGCGTCTTGCCGCGTCGGCCTGTCCGCGGGCCTACGGGGGGAAAACCGAGGTATGAACCGGCTTGCGGTATTGAAGGGGCCTGGGCGCTGGCCGAGATCAGCCCTGGCTGCGCGCCTCCAGCGCCTCGATGCGGGCCTTCAGCAGTTCGTTTTCTTCCCGCGCCTTCTGGGCCATGGCGCGCACCGCGTCGAATTCCTCGCGGGTGACAAGGTTGCGGTCGGCAAGAAAGCGGTCGAACCAGCTTTTCATCGCGGTGTCCGCCTCGTCCTTGGCACCCTGGGCCACGCCCATGGCGTTGGTCATGAGTTGCGACATATCCTCGAAGAATTTCGACCGGGTCTGCATGGCGGACTCCCTCATTGCCACCCTTATATGGCCCCGCATCGCGCCGGTCTCAAGGTTGACTTCGCCGCAGGGGCGTGGCGAGTGTCCGGCCATGCTGACCGCCGCCATCCCGTTCCCG
>CAYYOE010000124.1:0-8392 GCA_964473055.1 uncultured Rhodobacterales bacterium
TGCGGGACAGCCATGGTTCAACCTCGTTGTTCCCGGGCCTCGGCCCGATAGTCTTATCGTCAGGCCGAGCGGCCCAGGTGCAGTCGCATCGTCATCGACGGGATGCGCGCCGCATACACGCAGCAGCCGGACATTCCAAGACCGTTCACGACAGACCGCGCAAAATAGCTGCCGCCGCGCCGCGCGCAAGTCCTTTCCTGCATGCCCGCGGGTTTCACGTCCCGCTGCTGTCGTCGGGATCCGCACGGTCGGCGGTCCGTGCCTTCAGGACGGCAAAGGGCGATGCCGCCTCGTCCGTCATCGGCTCGACACCGGGCGCGGCAAACACGGCCGGACCCAGTTCCACCCCGGGCGCGCGCGGAAACGCGGGCAGGGCAAGGGCCAGCGCTTCTTCCAGCACCAGCCCCAGATCCACAACGTCGGGCGCGGGTTCGACGCTGTCGTCTTCGGGCATTTCGGTTTCGGTCCCCGCATCCGGCAGATCGAACCCGGGCAAGTAGCGCCGGACCACATCCTCGTCGATACGGGTTGTCACCGGGTCGAGCGTCACCGAACAGGGCTGAACCACCGTGGCCCCCAGCCGGGCGCGCAGTGTATGCCCGCCGTCCTGCGGGAGAATCCGACCCTCCAGACGCAGCTTCGAAACGGTCTGCGCGCCCAGCCGCACGGCGATCTCGGTGCGCTCGGCCGCGTCGGGGCGCAGGTCGAACGTCACTGGCGCGCGCACGTCTGTCAGACGCAGATGCCGTGTCGCAACGGATCGGGACTTCGGGCCTTGCATGGGGTGCGCCTTCTTGAACCGCGACCCGTCCTTCTGTAAGCCGAACCGCAGGCAAGGAAAAGCGGGTGGCAGGGGGCAAGATGGGCAAGAGGGCCGGCACAGCCGGGCGGATCGTCCTGATCCTGGCGCTTTGCGTACTTGCGGCTTGTGCGCCGCGTGCCCGCGTCCACGGGTTTGCGCCCACCGACGCCGAACTCGAAGAGATCGTGGTCGGCCTCGACACGCGCGAGACGCTGGCCGGCATCGTCGGCCCGCCGCGCACGGCGGGCCTGCTGACCGAAAGCGGCTGGTACTACATCCGCTCCGAATGGCAGGATCGTCCGCCCCGCGCCCCGGTCGAGGTGGACCGGCAAGTGGTGGCGATCACCTTCGACGAACGCGGCGTGGTCGAGAACGTGGAACGCTTCGGGATGGACCGGGGCGAGGTTGTACCGCTGTCGCGCCGGGTGACCACGTCGAACGTCAAGGGCATCGGCTTCATCCGCCAGCTTCTGGGCAACATCGGCCGGATCACACCGGAACAACTGGCCGGCAACTGACGCAGCCGCGCAGTCGGCTGCTCAGTCCCCGGCGGCGAAGGTCATTGCCACACCATTGATGCAGTAGCGCAGCCCGGTGGGGTGCGGCCCATCCGGAAAGACATGCCCGAGATGCGCATCGCAACGCGCGCAATGCACTTCGGTGCGGCGCATGAACCAGCCGTTGTCTTCGGATTCGCCGACCATATCGGGATCAAGCGGCTGCCAGAACGACGGCCAGCCGGTGCCGCTGTCGAACTTGTGTGCCTGATCGAACAGTGGCGCATCGCAGCAGACACAGCGGAAGGTGCCGGGCCCCTTCGGGAAATTGTCGTGGGTGAAGGCCCGCTCGGTGCCGTGCTTTCGCGTGACCTTGTAGGCCAGATCCGACAATTGCGCGCGCCATTCGGCATCGGACTTCATGATCTTGTCCACAACGAGTCTCCTTCCATCGCGTCCCTCACGGTCTCGGCGGCGTTCCGCCGTCGCCCCCGCCGGCCCGGTCTCTGTCGGAACCGCGTCACATCTTGTCTGTAGGACAGGGGCACCGCATATCTAGCGGGTATCGCCCGCGCTCCAAGGGACTGGGGATCACATGCCTGCTTTCGTCAGGGGCCGCTACGCGGCCCGTTTCGCAGAAACCCCCGCAGATATCGAGGCCGCGCAGCGGTTGCGCCATCTGGCCTTCATCGCAGGCACCGGCGCCGCCCCGCGTGCCGATCAGCGCGATGCCGATGCCTATGACGCGATCTGCCGGCATGTGCTGGTGGAGGATGTGCAGACGGGCGATCTGGTCTGCTGCTTCCGCCTGCTGCCCCTGAAGGGCGGCTGCGAGATCGGCCGCAGCTACGCCGCGCAATACTACGAACTGTCCGCGCTGGAGGATTTCGAGGGACCGATGGTCGAGATGGGGCGATTCTGCATCCACCCAGACCGGCACGACCCCGACATCCTGCGCGTGGCCTGGGGCGCGATGACGGCCTATGTGGATGCCGAGGATGTCCGGATGCTGTTCGGCTGTTCGTCCTTCAAGGGAACCGAGGCCGCCGCCTACATGGATGCCTTCGCCCTGCTGAAGGCGCGCCATCTGGCGCCCCGCCGCTGGCTGCCGCGCGTCAAGGCCCCCGACGTGTTCCGCTTCGCACGCTTCCTGCGCCGCAAGCCCGATGCCAGGCGCGGCCTGCCGCTGATGCCGCCCCTGTTGCGCACCTATCTGGCCATGGGTGGCTGGGTGTCGGACCATGCCGTCGTGGACCGCGACCTGAACACGCTGCACGTCTTCACCGGGCTCGAGATCGGGGCGATTCCACCCGCGCGGGCGCGGCTGTTGCGGGCGGTCTAGCCCCCCGTCTCTGCGAAAATGGCGGCGAAACGCGGGGGCAGGGGCTCTGCCCGCTCCCCGGAGGGAATTCCTGCAAGGGTGAAGAAGGCGCCGTCGACGCCGGCATTGCCCCGCGGCGTGGACACATCCGTGAAACACCCGCGAAACATCGGCGCTCGGCATTTCCCCACGCGGACGCAACGGGTTATGGCAGGGCATGGACATCGTCGTCATCACCGGCGTCATTGCCGCCCTGTTCCTCGTCATTGCGCTGGCGGAACCGCTGGCCGACCGCCTGCGACTGCCCTTCACCGTAATGCTGGCAGCCCTCGGGCTGGCGCTTGGGGCCGGGGCCACGGTGACCTTGCGGGCCGGTGGGCTGGTCGAGGGCGCCGAGGCGTTTTCGCCCGCCGCCTTCGCGATCCTGAACCTGCCGATCCGGTCGAATGTCTTTCTGTATGTCTTTCTGCCCACGCTGATCTTTCAGGCCACGCTGGTGATGAACCTGCGCCGGATGGCCGAGGACTGGGTGCCGATCCTCGTTCTTGCCGTTGTGGCGGTCTTCATTGCCACGGCCTTTGTCGGCGGGGCGCTGGCGGCGACCACGGCGCTGCCGCTGGCGGCCTGCCTCCTGGTGGGGGCGATCGTCTCCACCACCGACCCGTCGGCGGTGCTCACGGTGTTCCGGTCGATCGCCGCACCACGCCGGCTGGCCCGTCTGGTCGAAGGCGAAAGTGTCCTGAACGACGCCGCCGCCATCGCCCTGTTCGGGATCTTCCTGACGATCGTCTCGGTCGGAATCGCCAATCCGACCTGGAGCGAGGCGGCGCTACGGTTCCCGGTGGCCGTGGCGGGCGGCGCGGCGGTGGGCTGGCTCATGGCGCGCGCCTGGCTCTGGGGGATGGCGGCGCTGGGACGCCGCGAAACGGCCGTGGTATCGGCCTCGGTGGCGTTGCCCTACCTGGCCTTCGTCGCGGCCGAGCAGGCGGTGGGTGCCTCGGGCGTGATCGCCGTGGTCACGGCGGGGATGACGCTGAATCTGCTGGGGCCGGGCCGCCTGCCGCCCGGCGCCTGGGCGGTGTTGCGCGACACCTGGGGATTGCTGGCGCATTGGGCCGGCGCCTTGATCTTTGTCTTCGCCGCCCTGTTGATCCCACGCTTCCTCGGCGACCTGCGGCTGGCCGACCTCGGCCTTATCGCGGTGGTCACGTCGGCGGCCATCGCGGCGCGTGTCGTTGTGCTGTTCGGCCTTCTGCCGCTGATGTCCGCCGCGCGCCTGTCGCCGCCGGTCGATACGCCCTACCGGATCGCCATTCTCTGGGGCGGTCTTCGCGGGGCGGTCACGCTGGCCCTCGCACTCGCCGTGACCGAGAGCTTTCGGGTGCCGTCCGAAACCAAGCGACTGGTGGGCATTCTTGCCACCGGGTTCACCCTGTTCACGCTGTTCGTGCAGGGCCCGACCCTGGGCCTTGTCATCCGGCGGCTGCGGCTTGACGCGTTGTCGCCGCTCGATGCCGCGCTGGCCCGGCAGGTGGTTGCGGTGGCGCTGCAGTCGGTGCGGGAAACGGTGGCCACCACCGCCGAGAACTACGCCCTGACGCGCGACATCACCCGGTCCGAGGCCAAGCGATTCGCCGAACGTCTGGATCGCGCGGTGAAGGAGGCCGAGGAGGGGCGCGAGATCCTTGACCGCGACCGCGTCACGCTGGGCCTGATCGCGCTGGCCGGCGCCGAACGCGACGCCTATGTGGAGCGCCTGCGCGACCGGACCATTTCGGCGCGGATATCGGACCGCCTGATGTCGGATGCAGATGCCCTGATCGAGGGCACGCGCGCCGAAGGCCGCCTGGGTTACCTGCGCCGCGCGCGACGGGCGCTGGGCTACGGCCCCGGCCTGCGGCTGGCGGTGTTCCTGCACAACCACCTGCGCCTTCCGGGCCTGCATGCCCGGCTGACGGCAGACCGGTTCGAACTGCTGCTCGCCCAGAGGCTGGTGTTGCGGGATGTCCACGGCTTCATCGACCGCCGGATTCGCCGCATCCACGGACGCCGCGTGGCCGACCTCCTTCACGAAATGCTGGACCGCCGGATCGACACGCTGGACGCGGCCGTGGACGGTATGCGCCTGCAATACCCGGGCTACGCCGAAGAGATCGAGCGCCGCTTCCTGCGGCGCACGGCGCTCCGGATCGAAGAGCGCGACTACGACACCCTGCGCGACGAGGGGTTGATCGGCGAGGAACTGCACAGCACCCTTGTTGAAGGCGTCGCCGCCCGCCGTGCCGAGGCCGAACGTCGCCCACCCCTCGATCTTGCGGTGCGAAAGGAAGAACTGGTGCGTCAGGTGCCGGCCTTCGACGGTCTGCCCGATGCGCAACTGCGCCCGCTGACCCGCGCGCTGGTCACCCGGCATCTGCCGGAAGGCGCCGTGATCCTGCGCCGTGACGACGCGGCGAACGCCGTCTGGTTCATCGCGTCCGGCGCGGTCGAAGTCGAGGTGGCGGGACAGGAATGGCGGCTGGGGCGGGGCGAGATGTTCGGCCATCTGGCGCTTCTGACCCGGGCCGCCCGGCGCGCCCGGGTGACGGCCATCACGCCCTGCACCCTGCTGGTCCTCGACCAGAGCCGGTTCCTGCGCCTGCTGGCGCGCAGTCCGGCCCTGCGCGCCGCCGTGCGTGCCTCGGCCGAAAAGCGCGGTCTCGATCCCGACCGCGTGCTGGCCGAGGCCGGGCCGGTGACGGCCCCCGCGTCCGTTCTTGCGGCTGGCGAGGCCCCGCGCGACCCGACTTCGGGATCGACCGCTCCGCAGGACGCCGCAGCGGAACCGGCGAGCGCGACGGCGGGCGTAGATGCTGCATCCCCCGATTCCGGGGCGCAACCTTCCCCGTCCACGGGCGCCAGCGGCCGGGAACGCAGTTGGGACGGGACCTGACCCGGCGCGGTGCCGGCACTGCTTCGGCGTGGCCCAAGTATCTCCGGGGGCGTCGGCCCGGTGCGGGACGACGGCGGGGGGGAAGCCAGCCCCCCTGGGGCCGCCGCGCGCCGCAAGGTGCAGAGCAGGCGCCGCCCATTGACCGCCGCCCGCCCCACCGCTACCCCGCCGCCATGGCGCGCGCACCCCTCCTGCAACTGACCGGCACCCGTCTGACGCTGGGCGGCCCGCCCCTGTTCGACGGCATCGACCTTGTCGTGAACGATGGCGACCGGCTGGCGCTGATCGGGCGCAACGGTTCGGGCAAGTCCACGCTGATGAAGGTCATGGCCGGCCTGACCGAACCTGACGGCGGCCCGGCGGTCGTGCCGCAGGGCACGCAGGTCGCCTACATGGAGCAGGATCCCGACCTGTCGGCCTTCGCCACGCTGGGCGAGTTCGCGGCACACGGCCTGCCCGATGGCGACGATTGGCGCATCGCCCGTGCGGCCGAGGGGATGGGAATCGACCTCGCAATTTCCACGGCCACGGCCTCGGGTGGCGAGCGCCGTCGCGCGGCGCTGGTCCGTCTGCTGGCCGCGGAACCCGACCTGATGCTGCTGGACGAACCGACCAACCACCTCGACATCGCCGCGATCGAATGGCTGGAGGCGGAACTCGCCGCCACCCGTGCCGCCTTCGTCCTGATCAGCCATGACCGCGCCTTCCTGCAACGCCTCGCGCGCGGCATGCTCTGGCTCGACCGGGGCCGCCTGCGCCGCCTCGATCGGCCTTTTGACGCCTTCGAGGACTGGCGCGACCAGCTCTGGGAAGAAGAGGACGCCCAGCGCCACAAGCTTGACCGCAAGATCAAGGCCGAGGCGCGCTGGGCGGTGGAAGGCATCTCGGCCCGGCGCAAGCGCAACATGGGCCGCGTCCGAGCCCTGCAGGCCATGCGCGCGGACCGCGCGGGGCAGATCCGCCGCCAGGGCACCGCCGAATTCGCGTTGGATGCGGCGCCGCAGTCGGGCCGCAAGGTGATCGAGGCCGAGGGTATCGCCAAGTCCTTCGGTGATCGCATGATCCTGCGCCCCTTCAGCCTGCGCATCCTGCGCGGGGACCGGGTGGCCTTCGTGGGCCCGAACGGCGCCGGCAAGACAACCCTGCTGAAGCTGCTGACCGGCGAGATGCAGCCCGACCAGGGCCGCGTCACCCTTGGGACCGGGCTGGACATGGCCCTCTTCGACCAGGCCCGCGCCAAGCTCGACCTCGAGGCGACGCTCTGGGACAGCCTGACCTCTGATCCGGCCCTGAAGGGCGGCGCCTCGGACCAGATCATGGTGCGCGGCCAGCCCCGGCATGTGGTGGGCTATTTGAAGGACTTCCTGTTCGACGAATCGCAGGCGCGCGCGCCGGTCCGGGCCCTGTCCGGTGGCGAGAAGGCGCGGCTGTTGCTGGCACGGATCATGGCGCGCCCCTCGAACCTTCTGGTGCTGGACGAACCGACGAACGACCTCGACGTTGAAACGCTGGATCTGTTGCAGGACGTGCTGGGCGACTACGACGGCACCGTGCTGCTGGTCAGCCACGACCGCGACTTCCTGGACCGGGTGGCCACGCAGACCGTCTGGCTTGGGGGCGACGGGCGGGCGACGGTCTACGCGGGTGGCTGGTCCGACATGCGGGCGCAGGGTGGGGGACCGACCGCCGCTTCGGCCCCGGCCTCGTCTGTGGCCCCGGTCCGGCCTGCCGTGGGGGGCGCCACCGCACCCGGTCCGCGTGCCACGACGATTGGCCTCAGCTTTACCGAACGTCACCGGCTGGACGCGCTGCCGACAGAGATCGACCGCCTGACAGCCGAGATCGGGAAACTGGAACAGTTGCTCGCCGACCCCGATCTGTTTGCCCGTGAACCGGTCAAGTTCCGCAAGGCGACCGAGGCGCTGGCCGACCGGCAATCCCGCCTTTCTGTCGCCGAGGATGACTGGCTGGCGCTCGCGGAACGGGCCGGGGTCTAGGCGTTCTCTCGCAGTTGTGATGCGGGAACGGCCGTGCTGCGGCGTAACCGGCGACTGTCCGCCCACCTCGGGCGCCCTGTTCGGCAATCACCGGGTCGTGTGGCCGATGTGATCGGCCGGACCCTTGCGGCAGGGCGGCATCCACCCCGATATCCACTGCATCGGCGCATCGCCCCGGCGACAGAACCGGCGTGCAATTCCGAAAGGCAGAGGCCTGAAAGGCTACAAGGAGACAGTCATGAAGCATCTTTTCCTCGCCGCCGCTGTGTCGGCTCTCGCGGTTCCGGCCCTGGCGGGCGGCCTGAACGAGCCGGTCTTCGATCCGGCCCCCATCGCTCCGGCGCCTGCACCCATGGCCATGGGCCCTGACTGGTCGGGCTTCTACGCCGGTGGCCAGCTTGGCTACGGTGATGCGAACGCCGGCGGCGGTGTGTCCGGCGATGGCATCCTCGGCGGTGTGCACGCCGGCTACCGCTACGATTTCGGCGGCTTCGTCGCGGGCATCGAGGCCGACTACGATGCGGCCGACGTGAACCTGGGCGGCGGCGTGTCGCTGGACAACGTCGCGCGGCTGAAGCTTCAGGCAGGTGTCGCGGCCGGACCCGCACTTGTCTATGCCACGGGTGGCGTCGCGCAGGCCGGCATCAACCTCGGCGCCGGTACCGAGCGCGACACGGGCTGGCTTGGCGGCCTCGGCGTGGCCTATCCGGTGACGTCGAACATCACCGTGGGCGGCGAGGTGCTGCGCCACCAGTTCGACGACTTCAACGGCAGCGGCGCCGACATCTCGGCCACCACCGCCACCGCGCGCGTCAGCTTCCGCTTCTGACGCACCGCAAGCCC
>CAYYOE010000125.1:0-8388 GCA_964473055.1 uncultured Rhodobacterales bacterium
GCCCCTCGGCCTCCAGCGGGTTCGCCAGTCCCAGACCACAGACCGTCAGATCCGGCCGGGCGGCGCGGGCGCGGTCGAGTTGCAGGTCCACGTCCTGCCCTTCCGAGATCACCGGGCCGGGCGCCAGCAGCCCCAGATCCGGGCCGACGATGGCGGTGTGCAGGTAGGGCGTGCCGACCTCGACCGCCGTCATCCCGCATTCCCGCGTCAGGAACCGCGCCAGCGGGATTTCCAGCTGGCTGTCGGGGAAGAAGAAGATCGACTTGCCGCGCAGCGTCTCGGTCGCGGCGGCCACGGCCTTCCGCGCACGGGCGCGCGGGGCGGCGGTCACGGCCTCGAATGTCTCGACAGGCACATCGAATTCGCGGGCAATCGCAGCCAGCCACTGCGTCGTGCCTTCCTCGCCGAACGGAAACGGCGCGGGCAGGTGCCGGGCACCCCGGCGTTCCAGTGCTGCCAGCGTGTCGCCCAGGAACGGTTGCGCCAGCACCACCACGGTATTCGGACCCACCGCAGGCAGCGCCGACGACCGCCGCGCGGGCAGCACGCGGACGGTGCCGACACCCAGATCGGCCAGCAGGCCCAGCATCTGGTCCTCGACCACGTCGGGCAGCGCGCCGACCACCAGCAACTCGCGCGCCTCGGTCCTGGGCAGGACCGGCACCATCGCGGCCAGGCAGGCATCCTCGCCCTGGGTGAACGTCGTTTCGATGCCGGACCCGGAATAGTTCAGCACCCGCACATGCGGCGCGTGCAGCGCGCTCAGGCGCTCGGCCGCGCGCGCGAGGTCCAGCTTGATCACCTCGGACGGGCACGACCCCACCAGGAACAACTGCCGGATGTCGGGGCGGCGAGCGAGCAGGCGCGCCACTTCGCGGTCGAGTTCCACGTTGGCATCGGCCAGCCCCGCCAGATCCTTTTCCTCCAGGATCGCGGTGCCGAACCGCGGCTCGGCAAAGATCATCACGCCGGCGGCGGCCTGCAGCAGATGCGCGCAGGTGCGGCTACCCACCACCAGGAAGAACGCATCCTGCATCTTGCGGTGCAGCCAGATGATTCCCGTCAGGCCGCAGAACACCTCGCGCTGGCCGCGTTCCTTCAGGACCGGGACATCGCGGCAGCCGGTGGCACCAGGTGTAAGATCGTTCATGCCGTCGCCTCCGATTCGAGGCGCGCCATGCGCAGCTTGATCAGGAACTGGGCGGCATTGATGACATAGGCAAGGTAGGCCGCCAGCGCGATCACCATCTCGACCTGCGGCCCATATCCACCGGCCAGCAGCACCCAGATATAGGCAGTGTGCAGGGCGATCACGGCAAAGCTGAATACGTCTTCCCAGAAGAACGCGGGCGCGAAAAGGTATTGGCCGAAAACGATCTTTTCCCAGATCGCGCCAGTCACCATGATCGTGTAGAGCAGCCCCGTCTTGATCAGGATCGACGCCGTGGCGGCGACATAGCCTTCTCCGGTGATCAGGAACCGCAGGACCAGCCCCACCGACACCAGGAACACGGCGAACTGAACCGGCGCCAGCACACCTTGCACCACGGTCCAGTGCGTCGCATCTCGGCGGGCGCGCTGTTCGGGGGTGTAGAGCCGCGCAGTCCTTGCCGTGGCCCCGGGTCGTGCGGGCATCGAAGCCTCCGTCCTCGGATGTCTTGCGGCAAGCTAACTCTGCCATTCGCGGAGTGTCAATTATAACTTACACTTTAACTGTCCAGTTTCCTTGCGCGTTTCGGGTCGAGCCATGATGCCCGAATCTCACTATATTACTGTTTATACTATTTTTTTGCGGAGAACGGCCGCCCGCACGGGTTGCCGTCGTGATGGAGTGTCAATTCTCTTTGACATTTTCGCGCCGGAAGTCGACAGTAAATGCGCTACAAGAATCCAGGGTCGGGCATCATCCGATCATGGTGTTCACCCTGCCAGGAGGTGGGCCATGTCCTTGCGCAAGACCACGGCAGACGACGCTCCGCGGTATCCCCGGGATCCGGCCGGCAGAATGCTCGCCGATCAGGCCATGGCCCTCGCCGCCGCAGGACAGGGACAGAAGCGCAACGACGCCGGATTGGCCCGAACCATGGACCAGGCTGCGTGGTCGGTCCGCATGGCCAGGGCTTCCGTGGCCGATGACCCTGCGCAACTGACAACCCTTGCGCACGAGATGCGGGCCGCCCGCGTGCCCATCGAAACGATCATCGACATGACAATCCCCGAGGCCGCGCGGAAACTCGGCCGCGACTGGGCCGAGGACCGTATCGGGTTCTCCTACACGTCCATCGGCACGGCCCGCCTGCAGAGCCTTCTGCGCGACCTCATGCGGACCGGAACCGCACCGATTCTGTCGGGTCTGTCCGAAACGCAACCCGCCCTTCTGATCGTGGTCCCCGAAGGCGAACAGCACACGCTTGGCGCCTTGATCGCCTCGGCGCAGTTCTCGCGCATGCGTTATGATACGGTGCTGAGTCTGTGCGAATCCGTTGCGCGACTGCGGATGCGGCTTCGGGCGGAGCGTTTTGCCGCGGTCTGCCTGTCGATATCCAGGGTCGAAACACTTGAATCCGCAAGCCAACTGACCGACATAGTACGCAAGGCTTGCGATTATCCGGTCAAGATCATGGTCGGAGGCGCTGCTATCGAGGCCGCGGAACACATCGGGATTGGTGCGGATGCAGTCACGAACGACCTGCCGGTGGCCTTGCGGCAGTGCGGTCTGAGTATTTCAACGCCCGTCGGAGGACGCGACGCGACGAGGGGCTGACCGAAAAGGAGTCGGCATACAATGCCGAGCCAGCGAGAGTGAGTTCGAGAGGCGTCAAGTACTGGAGCGGTGGAACCATACCGCTTGTCGCCCCGGACCTTCTGGGTGGCATAATTGCGTCTGCTGCCGATATCGCGCTTGTCATCTCGGACGTTGGCGAAATTCTTTCGGTCCTGGTCAACCCCGAACACGAAACGCATGAGAAGCTCGCGCACTGGGAAGGCCGCGATATCCGCGAGGTTCTGACCCACGAGTCCCGTGCAAAGATCGACCGTCTTCTCGAAGCCATCGGTGACGGAAGCGACGTTGCCCCCGCGATCGAGGTGAATCACGCAGAGAACGGCACCTGGGAATTCCCGATCCGCTATACCTTCCACCATGTCGGGCCTGATGGCGCGCTTCTGATGCTGGGGCGTGACTTGCGCCCGGTGGCCGAGATGCAGCAACAACTGGTGCGCGCGCAGCTGGCCCTTGAACGCGACTACGAGGCGCATCGAGAGTTCGACACAAGATATCGCGTGTTGCTGGAAACGACGCGCGAGGCGCTTGTGTTCGTCACCGCGACCTCGGGCCGGATTGCCGACATCAACACCGCAGCGGCCGCGCTTTTCGGCGCGAAGCGCGATGAGCTTGGCGGGCAACTCGTCGCCGCGCTTTTCGCTTCGGATGGAGCCCGGGAGGCCGACCTGCTGGATCGTCTCACGACAGCGGCAATGGCCGGCGGGATGGCATCCGTCCCGCAGACCATCGCCCGGACGGGACGGGCGGTTTCGGTTCAACCATCGCAGTTCCGTGCCGGTGGCGAGCGGATGTTCCTGTTGCGGATCGAACCGCACGGCGGCGATGAACTTCCCATTGACGAACTGACCGCGAACCTGACCGGTCTCTACAATACCGGGCCCGAGGCGATCGTCTTCACCGACCGCGATGGCGTGATCCAGGCGGCAAACGACGCGTTCCTGACGCTGGGCGACGTGGCGCTTCCGGCGCTTGCCAAGGGCAAGTCGCTGGCCGACTTCCTGGTTCGCGGCGGCGTCGACCTCAAGGTGCTGATCGACAATGCAACCCGGGCCGGTCAGATGCGCCTGTATGCAACCCGGATCCTGTCGTCCTATGGCAGCCAGGTTGCGGTGGAAATCTCGGCCACATACCTCAGTGACCGGACGCATCCCTGCATTGTCTTCGTGATGCGCGATGCCGGTCGCGCCGAGTCCATTCGCAAGTCTGGCGCGACCACGTCCGAGGTTGGCGTCAAGAGCGTGATGGAACTTGTGGGATCTGCCTCGCTCAAGGACATCGTCGCCGAGACGACCGATGTGGTCGAGAAGATGTGCATCGAGACGGCCGTGGAATTGACGCGGAACAACCGCGTGGCTGCGGCCGAGATGCTGGGCCTGTCGCGACAGAGCCTGTACGTGAAGCTGCGCAAGTATGGTCTGATCGCCCGAGACACCGAGTAACCTCGGCGTTGTCCCGGCCCGCGATTGGCCGCCTTGACGCGCTGTCGCACCCCGACAGAATCCTTGCTTTCGCCCCGACTGTAAGGTTTACTTTACAGTATGGCCGTCACTGAAACCTTACACTCTCGCCGCTACCCCACACCTGCCGCCGCGCTCGAGCTGATCAAGCCGGTGACCTGGTTCCCGCCAATGTGGGCCTATCTCTGCGGAATCGTGTCCTCGGGTGTCTCGCCGCTCGACAACTGGGCTTTGGTGCTTCTGGGCGTCGTTCTGGCCGGACCTGTCGTCTGCGGGATGAGCCAGGCAGCGAACGACTGGTGCGACCGGCATGTGGACGCCATCAACGAACCGAACCGTCCGATCCCCTCGGGCCGCATACCGGGCCGCTGGGGCCTGTGGATCGCGCTGGCGATGTCGGCGCTGTCGCTGGCAATGGGCTGGATGCTGGGGCCATGGGGATTTGGCGCGACGGTCGTCGGCGTTCTGGCCGCCTGGGCCTACTCGGCCGAACCCGTCCGGCTGAAGCGGTCGGGCTGGTGGGGGCCGGGCCTGGTCGGCCTGTGCTATGAAGGGCTGCCCTGGTTCACCGGCGCGGCCGTGCTGGCCGCGGGCGCGCCGTCGTTCTTCGTGGTGACGGTCGCGCTGCTTTATGCGATCGGCGCCCATGGCATCATGACGCTGAACGACTTCAAGGCCATCGAGGGCGACCGCCGCACCGGTATCCGCTCCTTGCCCGCCATATTGGGCCCCGAGGTTGCCGCGCGCATCGCCTGCACGGTCATGGTCGTGCCGCAGCTGGTGGTCGTGTCGCTGCTTCTGATCTGGGATCGCCCGCTTCACGCGCTGGCCGTCGCGACGCTGATCGGCGCGCAAATCTGGGCGATGACCGTCCTGTTCAAGGACCCGAAGGGCAAGGCTCCCTGGTTCAATGGCACGGGGGTACTGTTCTACGTCTCGGGCATGATGATCACCGCCTTCGCCATCCGCACGCTGGAGATCCTGCCGTGACGCCGACACAGGGTCTGTCCTGGCCCAATATCCTGCGTCTGGGCCTGGTACAGATGGCGCTGGGGTCGATTGTCGTGCTGACGACCGCCACAATGAACCGCGTGATGGTGGTGGAACTGGCCTTCCCCGCGATCCTGCCGGGGCTTCTGGTGTCGATCTATTATGCCACGCAGTTCCTCCGCCCGACCTTCGGCCATGGTGCCGACCAGGGCGGGCGGCGCACGCCCTGGATCATTGGCGGCATCCTCGTGCTGGCGCTGGGGGCGATCTGCGCCGCGCTGTCGGTAGGGCTGATGGGCCGGTCCGCCACCTGGGGCATTGCGGCTGCGGTGCCGGCCTTCCTTCTGATCGGAATCGGGATCGGCGCGGCAGGGACGAACCTCCTGGCGCTCTTGGCCTCGCGCGTGGACGAGCGCCGCCAGGCCGCCGCGGGCAGCGCCGTCTGGATCCTGATGATCGCGGGGCTGGCCGTCACCGGCATCACCGCGGGGCAACTGCTCGACCCCTACACGCCGGCCCGTCTTGTCGCCGTGACCGCGGGTGTGTCGGCCGTCGCCATCGGGCTGACCGTGATCGGCCTCTGGGGGCAGGAACGCGGCGCCGGTGCGCGCCCTGCCCCGAAGCGCAAGCTTCCCTTTGCCGCCGTCGCGCGCGAGCTCTGGTCCGAACCCCGCACCCGTGCCTTCACACTGTTCGTCTTTGCCTCGATGCTGGCCTACAACCTTCAGGATCTGATCCTTGAACCTTTCGCAGGGCACGTTTTCGGCCTGACTGTGGGCCAGTCCACCGCACTGGGCGGCCAGCATCATGCGGGGGCGCTGGCAGGCATGATCATCGTGCTTCTGTCCGGCACCGCGCTGGCGCGCATCGTCCATGTGCCCCTGCGTGCCTGGATCACCGGCGGCTGCATCCTGTCCGGCACCGCGCTGCTGGCGCTGGCCTGGGGCGCACAGCACGCGCCCTACTGGCCGCTCGCGCTGAACGTCTTCATCCTGGGCCTCGCCAACGGCGTCTTTGCCGTGGCGGCCATCGGGGCCATGATGGGCCTCGCCCGCGAGGGAACCGAGGCGCGGGAAGGCGCGCGCATGGGCGTTTTCGGTGCAGCCCAGGCCATCGGGTTCGGCGTCGGATCCTTCGCCGGCACCGCCATGGCCGACATCGCGCGCCACGTCACGGCGTCGGATGCGCTGGGCTATGGCAGCGTCTTCGTGGTGGAAGGCCTGATCTTCTTCGTCGCCGCCGCACTCGCGCTTCGGCTGACTGCGCCTCCCGCGCGTTCCCCCGCCCTCGTACCCGGAGAATGAGCCCATGGATTATGACGTCGTTGTTGTCGGCGGGGGCCCATCGGGCGCCATCGCGGCCGAAGACCTCGCCCAGTCGGGCCGCCGGGTGGCGATGCTGGACCGCGCCGGACGGATCAAGCCCTGCGGCGGCGCGATCCCGCCCCGCCTGATCGCCGATTTCGCCATTCCCGACAGCCAGATCGTGGCCAGGATCAGCACCGCCCGCATGGTCTCGCCCACCGGCCGCGCGGTGGATATCCCGATCGAGAACGGCTTTGTCGGCATGGTGGACCGCGAGCATTTCGACGAATACCTGCGCACCCGCGCCAAGGCGGCCGGGGCCCACCGCTATACCGGCACCTTCCAGCGGATCGAGCGGGACACGGACGGCACCCACGTCGTGTATCGTGACAAGCCCAGCGGCAACGAGATGCGGCTGAGTTGCAAGGTCGTGATCGGCGCCGACGGCGCGCGGTCCGATGTGGCGCGCGCCGAGGTTCCGGGCGGCGACCGCATCCCCTATGTCATCGCCTACCACGAGATCATCGCGGCGCCCGAAGGAGGCACTGCCGGATACGACCCAAAGCGCTGCGACGTGATCTATGACGGCAGGATCAGCCCCGATTTCTATGGCTGGGTCTTCCCGCACGGGGCACAGGCCAGCGTCGGCATGGGCACCGGGATCGACGGCGTGGACCTGAAGAAGGCCACCGCGGACCTGCGTGCGTCATCGGGCCTGACCGACTGCGTCACCATCCGCCGCGAAGGTGCGCCGATCCCGCTGAAGCCGCTCGACAAGTGGGACAACGGCCGCGATGTCGTGCTGGCAGGCGATGCGGCGGGCGTCGTCGCGCCCAGTTCGGGCGAGGGGATCTACTACGCCATGGTCGGCGGCCGGGTCGCCGCGACGGCGGCGCAAGCGGCGCTCGCATCGGGCCGGGCGACGGACCTTGCGCTCGCGCGCAAGCTGTTCATGAAGGAACACAAGACCGTGTTCAAGGTGCTGCGTTCCATGCAGGATGCCTACTACAAGTCCGACGAGCGGCGGGAACGCTTCGTGTCGCTCTGCCATGACGTGGATGTGCAGCGCCTGACGTTCGAGGCCTACATGAACAAGAAGCTTGTCGCGGCGCGGCCACTTGCCCACATCAAGATCGGATTCAAGAACCTGATGCACCTGACCGGCCTCGTCTCGCCCACCTATTCCTGATGGACATGATCCCGGCCTGGGTGAACGGCACGCTGACCCCGGTCGAGAAACTGGAGGTTCACCGCAAGGGGCTGCGCCACAAGGCGGTGTCGGTCTTCGTGATGCGCGGCACATCGGTGCTGATCCAGCAGCGGGCGGCGACCAAGTATCATACGCCGGGTCTGTGGGCGAACACCTGCTGCACCCATCCCCTGTGGAACGAGGCGCCGTCGGTCTGCGCCGTGCGCCGCCTGCGCGAGGAACTGGGGATCACCGGGCTGCACCCGGTGCACCGCGACCGGGTCGAGTATCGGGCAGACGTGGGCGCCGGACTGATCGAGCACGAGGTGGTGGACCTTTTCCTGGCCGAGGTCGCGGGCGATCTGCCCGTCCAGCCGAACCCCGCCGAAGTGCAGGCGGTGCGCTGGGTCGACCTGTATGACCTGACCGCCGAAGCGGCGCGCTGGCCCGAACTGTTCACGCCCTGGCTACGGATCTACCTGTCCGAACATTCTGACCGCATCTTCGGGGCACTCGCGCGGGTGTGACCCGGTCGTAGGCGTGACAAAGCCCTTGAGATCGCTATAGTCCGGCTGTTGCACAGTCCGGGGGGACTACGATGTTCGACCGCCGCCGATTCCTTTTCTCGGGTTCCGCCGCCGCGCTGATGGCGCCGTTGGCCGC
>CAYYOE010000126.1:0-8381 GCA_964473055.1 uncultured Rhodobacterales bacterium
GAACCTGAGCCTTGAGGCGCTGCACCAGGCCGCGGCGGCGCTGCCGCATGTGGACGTGACCAAACCGCAAGGCGTGATCGGGACGAACACGGTCGCCTGCATGCAGGCGGGCATCTTCTGGGGCTATGTGGGCCTGGTGCGCGAGATCTGCGACCGCATCCGCGGCGAATACGAACAACCCATGCGGATCATCGGGACCGGGGGCCTTGCGCCCTTGTTCGCAACCGGCGATGTGCTGTTCGACCGGATCGAGGACGATCTGACCATGCACGGCCTGACCGTGATCCACAGATACAACACGGAAGGAACCGCGCCATGAGCCGCGCCACCGGACGCGACCGTCTGATCTACATGCCGCTGGGCGGGTGCGGCGAGGTGGGGATGAACTGCTATGTCTACGGCTACGGGCCGCCGGGCAAGGAACGCCTGATCGTCGTCGACCTGGGTGTGACATTCCCCGACATGGACGGCACGCCGGGCGTGGAACTGATCCTGCCCGACATCGCCTGGCTGGAAGAACGCCGCGACCGGATCGAGGGGATCTTCATCACCCACGCGCACGAGGATCACGTCGGAGCCGTCGGCTGGCTTTGGCACCGTTTGCGCGCGAAGATCCACGCGCGCGCCTTCACCGCCCATATCGCGCGGCTGAAGATGGAAGAGCACGACCACGACGTGCAGGAGGTGGTGACGGCCGAGAAGTGGCCCGCGACCATCCAGGCCGGGCCGTTCAGCGTGGGGTTCCTGCCGGTATCGCATTCCATCCCCGAGACGTCGGCGCTGGTGATCGACACGCCGGGCGGACGACTGGTGCATACCTCGGACTTCAAGATCGACATGACGCCCGGTGTGGGCGAGCCCTTCGACGAGGCGCTGTGGGCCGAGGTGGCGGCGCCGGGTGTGCGCGCGCTGATCTGCGATTCCACCAATGTGGGCGTCCGGCATCCGGGCCGGTCCGAGGCGACGATCGCCGCCGATATCGAGGCGCTGGTGGCCGGGGCCAACGGCATGGTCGTTGCAACCACCTTCGCGTCCAACGTGGCGCGGCTGAAGACCCTGGCAGAGGCTGGCCGGGCCGCGGGCCGGTCGATCGTGCTGATGGGCCGCGCGATGCGCCGGATGGTCAGCGCCGCGGTGGAAACCGGCGTGCTGACCGATTTTCCGCGCACGCTCGCCCCCGAGGAAGCCGCCGACATCCCGCGCGAGAACCTGATGCTGGTCGTGACCGGCAGCCAGGGCGAACGCCGCGCCGCTTCGGCCGCGCTGAGCCGTGGCAAGTATCTGGGGCTGGAACTGAAGGAGGGAGATCTGTTCCTGTTCTCTTCCAAGACGATTCCGGGGAACGAGCGCGGGGTTCTGCGGATCGTCAACAACCTGTCCGAGAAGGGCGTGGACGTGGTGGATGACGAGAGCGGCAAATACCATGTTTCGGGGCACGCGAACCGGCCCGACCTGCAACGGGTGCACAAGCTGATGGCACCGCAGTTCCTGATCCCCAACCACGGCGAGCACCGTATGCTGCGCGGCCATGTCAAGCTGGGAGAGGAGGCCGGGATCCCGGGCATGGTGGTGACGAACGGCACCATGGTGAACCTGTCCGGCAACCGGATCACCGTCTGCGACCATGTCGAGGCCGGGCGCACCTATATCGATGGCGATGTGCCGATCGGGGCGATGGATGGGGTCGTGCGCGACCGTATCCGCATGGCATTAAACGGGATTGTGGTGGTGACGCTGATCCTGGACGACGAGGACAGCGCGTTGGGGGATGCCTGGGTGGAATGCATGGGCCTGCCCGAGGTCGGCCACAGCCGCGCCGCCCTGGTCGAGGTGCTGGAGGGCGAGATCAACCAGTTCCTGGGGCGCGCGGCGAGAAAGACGCTGCGCGACGACGAGAAGCTGGAGAAGGAGATCGTCAATATCGCCCGGCGGACCGCGCAGGACGAGATCGGCAAGAAGCCCGAGGTTCTGGTGGTGATCAGTCGCCTGTCGGCCTGACGGGAACCGGATCGAGGGACAAGGGGGGGGGGCTCTGCCCCCCTGGTCGCGCGCCTGTCGCGCGCGCCCTCCCCCCGAGGTATTTGGGCAAGGGTGAGGAAGCGCCGGCACTGCCTGGGGTCAGGTTGCGGGATCGTCCGGTTCCGCGTCTTGCGACATTCGGCCCGCAGGCGACAGGGCAGCCCGCCGTGGGCGACCCGATGCGCGGTTCGCGGGGTCGTCCATCGCACGGGTGATGAAGTCCTGGCGGTTGCCCTGCGGCCTTTTCTCGACCACCACGACGCTGCCGTAGAAGCAGATCGCGTCGGCCGAGCGGGTGAAGTCGGTCACCGGGAAGTCGCCGCGCACATGGGGGGCGTTGATCTCGTCGATCTTGGCCTTGGCGAACTCGATGAAGCTGCCGTCCCGCCGCAGGCCGCCGCCATACTTCGGCCAGTAGGACGTGTGCATGTCCTCGACCAGATAGACGCCGGTCGGGGTGACATGGGGATAGAGTGCCGCGAAGCTGGCGATGACGTGGGCGTTGATGTGGCTGCCGTCGTCCAGCACGATGTCGAAGGGGCCGAATTCGGCCGCCACCTTTGCCAGAAAATCCGGGTCGTCCTGGCTTCCGATCCGGACATGGACGCCCTCGCCCTCGTGCTGGCGGCAGGCGGGGTTGATGTCGATACCGACGATGGTGGTGTCCGGGTGGAAATAGTCCCGCCACATCGCCAGCGAGCCGCCGCCGTGCACGCCGATTTCCAACATCCGGATCGGGCGGTCGCGGAACCGGGCGAAATGGCGTTCGTAGATGTCGAAGTAGTGCAGGAACTTGTGCAGCCGCTTGCCGCCGTTCGACAGGTAGTAGCGGTGAAGAAAGCCGCTGTCAGCCATCAACCTGCCGCAGCCCCTTCCGCTACATCCCGCCCGCGGCCCGGCGTTCGTCGAGACTCATGGCGATGAAGAAGGGCAGATGGTCGCCAAGGCCGACGACCGGCGGCCCGAGATCGTCGCGCCGGTGGTCGCGACGATCCTCGCGCCGGGGACGATCCTCGCGGCGCGGGGTGGCAGTGACGGGTTCTTCGGGCTTGCTGTCCTCGGTGCGGGTGGACGGGGGCGGTGCGGCAGGCGCCGCGACGGCCGCCACGTCCGAGGCCGGGCGCGCGCCACGGTCGCGTCGCCCGTCGCGGCGGTCGCGGCTTCGACGGGGCCGGTCTCCCTCGGGTTCGATCTCGCGGGCGGCGGGTGCCGGGAGGCCGGGCGCCTCGGCACGGGGCACCGGCTTGCCGACCAGCTTCTCGACCGCTTCGAGGTACTTTTCATCATGCGGCGTACAGATCATGATCGCCTTGCCCGACCGCCCCGCACGGCCTGTGCGGCCGATACGATGGACATAGTCTTCGGGGTGCGAGGGCACGTCGAAGTTGAAGACATGGCTGACCGCCGGGATGTCGAGCCCGCGCGCCGCCACGTCGGACGCCACCAGGAACCGCAGGGTGCCCTCGCGGAATCCGTCCAGCGTACGGGTGCGCTGCGACTGATCCAGATCGCCGTGGATCGGCGCGGCATCGTATCCGTATTTCTGCAAGGACTTGGCGACCACATCGACTTCGGTCTTGCGGTTGCAGAAGACGATCGCGTTGGTGCAGGCGTCGCCTTCCGCATCGATCAGCGCGCGCAGGAGGGCCCGCTTTTCGGTGGGCTGACGATCCTTGGCCGAAGCACGGAACATCACGACCGACTGCGTGATGGTCTCCGAGGCCGTGGCCTGGCGCGCCACCTCGACCCGCGCGGGCGCGGAGAGGAAGGTGTTGGTGATGCGCTCGATCTCGGGGGCCATGGTGGCCGAGAAGAACAGCGTCTGCCGTGTGAAGGGCGTCAGCGAGAATATCCGCTCGATATCCGGGATGAACCCCATGTCGAGCATGCGGTCGGCTTCATCGACCACCATGATCTGCACGCCGGTGAGAAGCAGCTTGCCGCGTTCGAAGTGGTCGAGCAGGCGGCCGGGCGTGGCGATCAGCACGTCCACGCCGCGGTCGATGGCGGCGTCCTGGTCCTTGAAGCTGACGCCTCCGATCAGGAGGGCCTTGGTCAGCTTGACGTGTTTTGCATAGGTATCGAAGTTCTCCGCCACCTGCGCGGCCAGTTCGCGGGTGGGGCACAGGACCAGCGACCGCGGCATCCGTGCCCGGGCGCGGCCTTTTGACAGGAGCGTGATCATCGGCAGGACAAACCCCGCCGTCTTGCCGGTGCCGGTCTGGGCGATCCCCAGGACGTCGCGCCCTTCCAGTGCGGGCGGGATGGCGCCAGCCTGGATCGGGGTTGGCGTTTCGTAGCCCGCGTCTTCAACAGCCTTCAGGACGCGCGCGTCCAGTTTCAGTTCGGAGAATTTGATCATCAGGGTCCGTTCAGGGGTTACGGACCTGTCGCGGCCCGTGCGTCGTCGCGTGCAAAGGGAAGGCAGCCCGGGTGGCGGCCTTGTCCCGGCGTATTTTCACGCCTAGGCGCAGCTATCCCAAAACGCGGGACGGGTCAATCTGGGTGGCCTCTGCAGGCGCAGGATGCCTGAATCTGCGGTTGGGTGCCTGTGTCGTGATGAAAGCCAGGGAAATCCCGGCTGCCGGGCCTGAGCGCGTTGGAGGCACAGATGGCAAGCCTGCTGCAGTGCACCTGCGTCGTGCCGATCCGGGGAACAATCTGGGCCGTGGCTGAAGACTGTTTCCTGCAAGTTGCAGTTGTCAAGTTTCCTGGCGGCACGTTGCCGAGATGCTTGATAGGCATGCGGCGTGGTGCTACCTGAAATGCACAAACAGTCTGAGCGAGTAACAAGATGTTGAGGTCAGTCGCAGTCGCCGCCACGGTTTCGGTTCTTTTTGCAGCCACTGCGGGGGCCGCGCCGATCCGGCTTTCGGATCTGGGCAGTGCAACCGCTACCGCAGCCGTGTTGAATGGCGGGGCCGTGCAGGCCCGCAATGGTGCGAGCATGCGGTTTGCGGACATTGACGGCGGTTCTGCCTTCTGTGTGGGGGCGCGCAGCCGGTGCCGAGGCGGGGCAGCCACCTTGTCCTTCGACACGCCGCAGTCAGGTCTCGACCTGCAGGTGTCGCGTCTTGCGAAGAAGAGCCGTGCCGTCGTCCTGATCTATAGCGGTGACACGCTCTTGCGGCGTGTGCGCGTGACGAACTCGCGCAATCTCTCATTCGACATGGAAGGTATCACCCACGTCGAGTTCCGCGATCGCAGCCGTCGCCACGGTATGGCGTTCGGTGTGACGATGCCGATGGACAATGGGCCGACGACGCCACCTGCCGCCGCGCCGGACGAGTTGTCCGCGGTGCCGGTGCCTGCCGGACTTCCGCTGATGCTGGGTGCTCTCGCGGGCTTGGGTCTGCTGTTGCGCCGCCGCGCAGGCTGAGTTTTCCCGCCGACGGACAGGCGCAAGGGCCAACAAGGCGCGTCGCAAGCCGGATCGTCGTCAAACTAGTCGCTGGACGACCATAAGGGTCGGGGCCAGCAGGAGGATCTGACCGAGCGCGACCGCCAGACCGTCGCGCGCGGTCAATCCCAGGCCGATCAGACACACCGGCACCGCCAGCAGAAACGGCAGACCCGGGATCAGGCCGATGGCGAGTTTCGCCGCGGCGACCGCGGCAAGCAGCAGCGCAGTGATGACCAGCGTCAGCCGTGATGTCGCCAACCACACAAACCGTGGACGCAGGACGCGCGACATGGGGCGCGAGACCTGTCGCGCGCGCCGCAGAAGGCCTGCGATCATGGCGCCCGGAACCCGGATGTGTCGGACCCGCGCTGGCAGGCGCAGCACGTTTCCGCCCAGAATCATCTCGATGGCGACCAACCCCAGGACGATGGCAACCACATGGGGCACCAGGGGGATCATGCCCGTGGGCAGGATGATCAGGCCCGAAGCGAGCACCAGCACCGGGCCGAAGCCGCGGGGACCGATGGCATCCAGCAGGTCGCCCAGATGCACATGGTGGACATCCGGCGGCGCACTGCGGTCGAGGTCGGCCAGAAGCTGGTCCAGCGGCCCAACGCCGTCATCGCTCTGCACGATCGGATCTGTTTGATGATCCAGCGGTCTCTTCCCCGTCCGTCGGCCCGTCATGCGCATGTTGAGTGACACTGGCGTGACGTCCGGGCAGATATCCTGCCGATAGGAGGCGCAGAATGGGTCTGGGCGTCAGGACGGGAAGTGGTGCCCCGCCAAGCGGACGCGGCCTGCCATATCCCGATGGCGTCCAGGGCCGCGCGGCGCCGTTGCAGACCAGATGCGCGCGGTTGTCGACCAGCACCAGGGCGCCGTCGGGCAGGGTAGCGGTCGGGGAAAGATGGTGGCGTTGCCGCCCGGTGGCAGGGTCCTGTCGCGCTGCGTGCAGAACCGCGTCCATGGCATCCGCGCCGGGGCGGTGGCCGAAGGCCAGCGCCCAGGCATCGCGAAAGCGATTGTAGTCCGCCCTGCGGCATTCGGCGCAGGGCCGGTGCCCGGCGGCAAGCGCGGTGGCCTCATCCAGGAAGAACAGTTCGGTGTAGCGGCCGGGTTGCATCAGGGCGCGACGGCGGCCCTTGAAGGCCAGCAGGCAGGCGATCCAGCGGCGGCCCTGATGCGTGCGGACAATCCGGCCGTTCGCATCGTGCAGGCAGCCGCGGTTGCCCATCAGGGTGCCGCGGGCGGGGTGGGAAACGATCTCGCCCGTGGGCAGGACGCGGTTCTGGCGGGGCAGGGTAGGTAGAGGCACGTCAGGCGGTTGGCAGCGGATCGCCACGGTCCATGTCTGGTCCGGGCGCGCGTACTTTGAGGATGCGCGACCAGACAGGCCCGCCGCCGCGCCCCTGCGGCCAGACGCCCGAAAGGGCATAGCGAACCCGCGGGCTGCCGGTTGCGGCTTGCTCGATCCGGTCGATCACGAGGTCGCCTTGGTGGGCGATCAGATCCTCCAGCGCCCCCGCTGCGACCTGCGCCATGACCTCGGCGCTGTCCGCTCGGTCCACGCAGGCCAGCACGACATCGAGTGCAAGCCCGGGATGGCGACGCACCAGTCCGTCGAGAAAGCTCCATGTCCAGACGAGAGGATGGTCGGTGGCATCCTTTGCCTCGGCCGTCTCGGCCAGGAAGTTCAGGTGCAGGTCTGCCAGCCGTTCGACCGGCAGATCACGGTCCGGCAGTGCCGCCAGCCCTTCGGCTTCGAGCCCCAGAACCTCGGCCACCAGACTGCGCGGGATGACTTCCGTCACACCATCATCTCCTTCGTCGCCGACAACCTCAACTCGGGATGGTCGCGCTCGATCCGGTCGATGTCCCATTGCAGGCGGGTCAGGAACACGGTGTCACCGTCGTTGTCCTGGGCGATGTGGCCCTTGTTCTTCGCTACGAAGGCCTCGACCGCCGGTTTTGCCCCATGCACCCAGCGGGCCGAGGTGAACTGCGAGCTGTCAAAGCGCACGGGCAGGCCGTATTCCTGCTCGATCCGGCTGGCCAGCACCTCGAATTGCAGGGCGCCCACCACGCCCACGATGAAGCCTGATCCGACCATCGGCTTGAACACCTTCGCCGCGCCTTCCTCGGCGAACTGCATCAGCGCCTTTTCCAGGTGCTTGGCCTTCATCGGGTCCATCGCACGGACGGTGCGCAGCAGTTCCGGTGCAAAGCTAGGTATGCCGGTGACGCGGATCGCCTCGCCTTCGGTCAGCGTGTCGCCGATGCGCAGCTGTCCGTGGTTCGGGATGCCGATGATGTCGCCGGCCCAGGCCTCTTCCGCCAGTTCCCGGTCGGCGGCCAGGAAAAGGACCGGGTTCGTCACGGCCATGGGCTTGCCCGCGCGCACATGGTGCAGCTTCATGCCGCGTTCGAAATGGCCCGACGCGAGGCGGACAAAGGCCACGCGGTCGCGGTGCTTGGGGTCCATGTTGGCCTGCACCTTGAACACGAAGCCCGTCACGGCGCTTTCCTCGGGCGCGACCTGGCGCGGTTCGGCCGACTGCGGCTGCGGTTCGGGGCCATAGTCGCCGATCCCCTGCATCAGGTCGCGCACCCCGAACGAGTTGATGGCGGAACCGAACCAGATCGGTGTCAGGCTGCCTTCCAGGAACCTTTCGCGGTCGAAGGGCGGCAGTAGTTCGCGCGCCATCTCGACGTCTTCGCGCAGTTTCGCCAGCAGGTCGGGCGGCACATGGTCGGACAGGCGGGGGTCGTCCAGCCCCTTCAGCTGCACCGATTCCGCCACGCGGTTGCGGTCGGCGCGGTCCATCAGTTCCAGCCGGTCGTGCAAGAGGTCGTAGGCGCCCAGGAAATCCCGCCCCTGTCCCACCGGCCAGGATGCGGGTGTCACGTCGATGGCCAGGTTTTCCTGGATCTCGTCGATGATCTCGAAGGTCTCGCG
>CAYYOE010000127.1:0-8361 GCA_964473055.1 uncultured Rhodobacterales bacterium
GCCCCGTCGGCGTCTGCACCCAGGACGAGGCGCTGCGCGCCAAGTTCACCGGCACGGCGGACAAGGTGGTGAACCTGATCACCTTCTACGCGCAGGAGGTGCGGGAGATCCTCGCCTCCATCGGCGCGCGGACGCTGGACGAGGTGATCGGGCGCGCGGACCTGCTGACCCAGGTCAGCCGGGGCTCGGCGCATCTGGATGATCTGGACCTGAACCCCCTGCTGATCACCGTCGATGGGTCGGAACGCATCGTCTATGACCGGTCCAAGCCACGGAACGCCGTGCCCGATACGTTGGACGCCGAAATCCTGCGGGATGCCGCGCGGTTCTTCCAGGACGGCGAGAAGATGCAGCTGTCCTATGCGGTGCGGAACACCCACCGCACGATCGGCACAAGGGTGTCCAGCCACATCGTGCAGCGGTTCGGGATGCGCAACAGCCTGCAACCCGACCACCTGACGGTGAAGCTGACCGGCAGCTGCGGCCAGTCGCTGGGCGCTTTCGCGGCACCCGGACTGAAGCTGGAAGTGTCGGGCGACGCCAACGACTATGTCGGCAAGGGCCTGTCGGGTGGGACCATCGTGGTGCGCCCGCCCATGCACTCGCCGCTGGTGGCGTCGGAGAACACGATCATCGGCAACACGGTCCTTTACGGCGCCACCGCGGGCCACCTGTTCGCCGCTGGCCGGGCTGGCGAGCGGTTCGCGGTGCGGAACTCGGGCGCGTCGGTGGTGGTGGAAGGATGCGGGTCGAACGGCTGCGAATACATGACGGGCGGCGTGGCGGTGATCCTGGGGTCCATCGGCGCGAACTTCGGCGCGGGGATGACGGGCGGCATGGCCTATGTGCACGATCCTGACGGCACCGCCGAGGCGCTGATGAACATGGAAAGCCTGGTAACCTGCCGGGTGACCGTCGAACACTGGGAAGCGCAACTGAAGGGCCTGATCGAGCGTCACGCGGCCGAGACCCACAGCCGAAAGGCCAAGGACCTTTTGGACAAATGGGACGAGGTGAAGGGCCAGTTCGTCCAGATCTGCCCGCAAGAGATGCTGCCGCACCTGAAACACCCGTTGATGCACGAGGACAGCGCGGCGGTTCCCGCCGAATAGGCTGGCGTTCCGCCCCTGCGGGAGCGGAACCTTGCCAACCAACGCAGGGTCGCCTTTCTACAGCCACGATCCGGCGTTAACATCTGGTTTGGTTTGTGACTGGCAAGGTGTGTGATGCCGAACGTCTGGAATTCGATCTACCTCGGGACCGCGCCGATCATCGACCCGACCGAGGGCAACACCCTTGCGGAAAACGCCGCCGCGCTGGTGGGGCAGACCTTCGGGGCGATCAACGATCCGTTGCTGCACCGCGTGGTCGAGGTCACGGCAAACGACCTGAACGGCGACGCGTCGCTGAACCAGAACAACAACATCTCGAACGACACCTTCACCGCTGACATCGGGGCGGGTCTGCAGACTTTCGTGTTCGACGCAGCCACGGCCTACAGCGTCACGATCACCTATGCGAACGGGTCCACGACGACCGCCACCCTTGTCCTGTTCCAGTCCACGACCGGCCAGACCTTCATCGCACCGGGGCTGACGCCTGCGGCCAATGCTGCGCTTCTGTCGCAACCCCTTCGATCCATCACCATCAACTCGGTCGTCACAAACAATACGCTCGGGCTGAACCCGGTCCGGCTCGATCTGGTCTTCCTGACCTGCTTCGTCGCCGGAACACCGATCCTGACCCCCGACGGCGAAGTTCCGGTGGAATGCCTGCGGCCCGGCGATGCGGTGGCGACGCTGGACAATGGCGTGCAGCGGCTGATCTGGGTGGGACAGTGCACCGTTTCCGGGCATGGCCGCCATGCGCCGATCCGCTTTGCGACAGGGGCCATCGGCAACCCCGTGCCGCTGGAGGTTTCGCCGCAGCACCGCATGCTGATCCGTGGCTGGCGCGCGGAACTTTTGTTCGGCGAACCCGAGGTGCTGGTGGCCGCCTGCCATCTGGTGAATGGCGATCGCATTTCCCGCGCCCCCCGGGACAGCGTGACCTATGTCCACCTGATGTTCGACCGGCACGAGATCGTCCATGCGGCGGGCGTTCCGAGCGAAAGCTTCAATCCCGGCGCGGACGTCCTGCGCGAGAACCGGGGAATTCGCGCAGAACTGGCGGCGCTGTTCCCCGACCTGTCCAACCACTTGCCCGACGGACCGCTGCTGCCGCCGTCGCGGCCCCTGACGCGGGGTATCGAGGCGCGCGCCCTGCGGGGGGGCGGACCATTCGGGGGCGGGTCGCCATCTGCCGTGCCGCGGGCGGACAGTCCGGCGGTTCCCGCTGAATAGTGTCGCAAAGGCCACCCGGATCCATCGAGGTTGCCCGGGTAGCTTGCGACAGGCGCAAGGTTTGGGCATCCTGCCGGTGTTGTGTAAGAGGTGGAGCGGCCCATGCCGACCTTCTTTACGGAGCAGGCCTACGCCATGGATCCGTTCGCGCCCCCGCCTGCGGGGACGTCGCTGGCGGTCGTGACCATTACCATCGAGGATCGCAACGACAACGACGTCATCGGACCGGCATCCGGGACCAATGCCTCGCGCGATCAGGTGAACGGATCGCCGATTACCGGGGTCTATGTCGGCGATACCGTGACCGTGCAGTATCCGGACGGCAGCACGCAGACGATCACCGGCGTCACATTCTATACCCTGAACGGTGCGCGGTTCTTCACGCCGACCGACGGCACCTTCATGCGCGACGCGACCTTCCTCAGTTCCACGGCGGTTCCGACCTCGACCTCGGTTCCGGTCTCGGCGCTGTTCCCGCCGTGCTTTGCCGCGGGAACGCCGATCCTGACACCTGATGGCGAGGTGCCGGTGGAAACCCTGGTGCCCGGCGACATCGTGGTGACACTCGATCATGGTCCGCAACGCGTGGTGTGGGCCGGTCAGCGCAGGGTCTCGGGTCGCGGTCGCCATGCGCCGATCCGCTTTGCGACAGGGGCCATCGGCAACCCCGTGCCGCTGGAGGTTTCGCCGCAGCACCGCATGCTGATCCGTGGCTGGCGCGCGGAACTTTTGTTCGGCGAACCCGAGGTGCTGGTGGCCGCCTGCCATCTGGTGAATGGCGATCGCATTTCCCGCGCCCCCCGGGACAGCGTGACCTATGTCCACCTGATGTTCGACCGGCACGAGATCGTCCATGCGGCGGGCGTTCCGAGCGAAAGCTTCAATCCCGGCGCGGACGTCCTGCGCGAGAACCGGGGAATTCGCGCAGAACTGGCCGAGCTCTTTCCCGAACTCACAGGAGATCTGCCGAAGGGCCCACTCTTGCCCGTCTCGCGGCCCCTGACGCGGGGTGCCGAGGCGCGCGCCCTGCGGACCACGGGGCTGTAGCGCCCGACTACGGCGATGCGCTGATCCACACCGAATCCATGATGTAGTGGCGATTCGGCAACCGATCGCTAGAAGTGGCCTCGCGGGATTGCATGACTGAGTCTTCCCGGCCACCCTGCGCCCCGCGGTCAGCAGGGAAGCGCGCAAGTGCCGACATTCTATCGGGAACAGGCCTACCAGATGGACCCCTTCAGTCCACCTGCCCCCGGGACACCGCTGGAAGTCTTCCGCATCGACATCGAGGATCGTAACGACGACGATCTGGTCGGACCGGCAACCGGCCCGTTCGAGACGCGCGACCATGTCAATGGAGACCCGATCCTCTACGTCTTCGTCGGCGACACGGTAACTGTCGAATACCCCGACGGGACGCAACAGACGATTACGGGTGTCACGTTCTACGTTATCGGAGGAGTAACCTACTTCACCCCGACCGATGGCACCTTTCTGCAAGATGCCATCTTCGTCAGTTCGACCTTCGTCCTCGATTCAACCGAGGTGTCGATCCCCCTCCTGTTCCCGCCCTGCTTCGTCGCGGGGACGCCGATCCAGACCCCCGAGGGCGACGTGCCTGTCGAGCGGCTGGTGCCCGGCGACCGGGTGACGACGCTGGACCACGGACCGCAGGCCCTGGTCTGGGTGGGATGCCGCATGGTCAGCGGAAAGGGCAAGTTCGCGCCGGTCCGCTTTGCCCCGGGCGCGATCGGCAACCCCGTCGCGCTGGAGGTGTCGCCGCAGCACCGGATGCTGATCGGGGGCTGGCGGGCCGAGATCCTGTTTGGCGAGCCCGAGGTCCTGGTGGCGGCGGTGCATCTGGTCGACGGCGACCGGATCACGCGGGCGCCGCGCGACCGCGTGACCTATGTGCATCTGCTTTTCGAACGGCACGAGATCATCCTCGGCGGCGGGGTTCCCAGCGAAAGCTTCAATCCGGGGGCAACCGTCCTGCGATCGGACCACGCGATCCGGGACGAACTGGTCGGTCTGTTCCCGGACCTGCACGGCGATACGCTGCACCCGATGGCGCGGCCGCTTCCGCCCGGTGCAGAAGCCCGCGCCCTGCGGCGGATGGCCTGATCCCTGGCGCCGTTTCCGATGCAACAGGCGCCCGCGACTTGACCGCACGGCTTTCTGGCCCGATAGCCTGCCGCCGTGGCAAAGCGGGCAGCACAAGGGAATGGTCGACGGACGCGCAAGACGGCGGATCGCCCGCCCCTGCGTCGGCGCTTGCGTCTTTGGTTGCGGCGCGGGGTCCTGGGTTTGGCCGGGGCACTGGTGTTGGCCATCGTCCTTCCGGTTCTCGTGAATCCACCGACGACACCTTACATGCTGTCCGAACGCGCAAGGCTGGGTGGGTTGTCGCACGACTGGGTGCCGATGGACCGGATCGCCCCGGTGATGCAGCGGTCGGTCGTCGCGGCGGAAGACGCCAACTATTGCCTGCACTGGGGCTTCGACATGGCGGCGATCCGCGCTGCGCTGGATGCCGGCGCGGCACGGGGGGCGTCGACCATCAGCCAGCAGGTGGCCAAGAACGTCTACCTCTGGCAGGGGCGCAGCTGGCTGCGCAAGGCGATGGAGGCCGGGCTGACCCCGCTGGTGGAACTGGTCTGGTCGAAACGCCGGATTCTGGAGGTCTATCTGAACGTCGCCGAATTCGACGAGGGCGTGTTCGGCGTGGAAGCTGCAAGCAGACACTATTTCAGCGTCTCCGCGTCAGAGCTGACCGCCACCCAGGCCGCGCGCCTGGCCGCCGTTCTGCCCTCGCCCAAGACGCGGTCGGCGTCGAACCCGACGGCTTTCGTGCAGCGCCGGGCGGCGGCGATCCGCGACGGGGCGGCCACGATCGAGGCGGACGGTCGGGCCGTCTGCTTCCGCGGTTGAGGGGCACGCGGCGCAACGGTATCACGGTGGCGAGGAGACATCACAAGTGACCATGTTCCGGCTTTATCACGTTCCGCTGTCGCCCTATTGCCGCAAGGTCCGTCTGGCGCTGGCCGAAAAGCGCATCGAGGTCGAACTCGTCGAGGAGCGCTACTGGGACCAGGACCCCGAGTTCCTGCGCCGCAATCCGGCGGGCAAGGTGCCGGTGCTGCGCGCGGGTGGCCGCACCATGTCGGAAAGCCAGGCGATCTGCGAATGGCTGGAGGAGACGGTCCCTGAACCGCCCCTGATGCCGCGCACGCCCGAGGCGCGCTACGAAGTGCGCCGGATCGTTGCCTGGTTCGACGACAAGTTCCACCGGGACGTGACGTCGAAGCTGCTCTACGAACGGGTGAACAAGAAGATCATGAAGCAGGGCTACCCGGATTCCACCGCGGTGAAGGCCGGGGCCAAGGCGATCAAGTATCATCTCGACTACATGGGCTGGCTTCTGGACCAGCGGCGCTGGCTGGCGGGCGACGCGCTGACGCTGGCAGATTTCGCGGCGGCTGCGCATCTGTCGGCGCTGGACTATATCTCGGACGTGGACTGGAACCGGTCGGACGCGGTGCGCGAGTGGTATGCCAAGATCAAGTCGCGCCCGGCCTTCCGCCCGCTTCTGGCCGACCAGGTGCCGGGGTTTCCACCGCCCGCGCACTATGCCGACCTGGACTTCTGAACGGGTGGCGGAGCGGCGGGGGCTCTGCCCCCGCACCCCCGAGGTATTTGGACAAGGATGAAGCGAGATCTGAAGGACCGGCTTGTGGTCGAGGCCCTCGGGATGGGGTTTGCGAAGGTGCGGGTAACGCGGCCCGATGCGATTCCGCAGGCGGCCGGGCGGCTGGAAGAATGGCTGGCGGCCGGGCACCACGGGCAGATGGGCTGGATGGCGGACCGGGTCGCGTGGCGGGGCGACCCGGCGGCACTATGGCCCGAGGCGCGGTCGGTCGTGATGCTGGCCGAGGTCTACACGCCCGAGGGAGACCCGCTGGCGACGCTGGGCCAGCCCGATGTGGGCACGATCAGCGTCTATGCGCGCAACCGCGACTATCACGATGTGGCCAAGGCGCGCGTGAAGCGGCTGGCGCGCTGGCTGGTCGCGACGGGTGGCGGCGCGGTGAAGGTGTTCGTGGATACCGCCCCCGTGATGGAAAAGCCGCTGGCGCAGGCGGCGGGGCTGGGCTGGCAGGGCAAGCACACCAATCTGCTGGCGCGTGAACTGGGCAACTTCTTCTTCCTGGCCGCGGTGTTCACGACGCTTGAATTCGACCCTGATCCAGCGGAACCCGAGCATTGCGGGACCTGCACCGCCTGTCTGGACATCTGTCCGACGCAGGCCTTTCCGGCGCCCTTCCAGCTGGATGCCCGGCGCTGCGTCAGCTACCTGACGATCGAGCACAAGGGCCCGGTGGACGCGGAGCTGCGCCCGGGGCTGGGCAACCGGATCTACGGCTGCGACGACTGTCTGGCGGTCTGCCCCTGGAACAAGTTCGCGGTGGCGGGGCGCGAGGCGAAATATGCCGCGCGGGACGATCTGCGCGCCCCGCCCCTGGCGGATCTGGCGCGGCTGGACGATGCCGGGTTCCGCGCCCGGTTCTCCGGCAGTCCCATAAAGCGGATCGGGCGCGACCGGTTCGTTCGCAACGTGCTGTACGCAATCGGCAATTCCGGCCTGCCGGACCTGCGGGCGGCTGCCGCCGAGCGGCTGGGCGATGCCGATCCTGCCGTCCGGGATGCCGCCGACTGGGCCCTGGAACGGCTGTCCTGACGCGATCGTGAGGCGGCATCGGCGCGCGGGCTTCCTATCTGAGGGAGATATCAGAAGAAGGACCGGACCGATGATGCGCTTGCCGATTGCCACCCTGATCGCCGGCATCGCCCTGCCCGCCGCCGCATCCGATCCCTGGCCACAGGGTTCACCCGAGGCGCGCTTCCAGCCGGAATTCGCGGAACAGACCCGCGCGCCCGCCGAACCGTCGGGGGTGATCCCCCGGGTCGAGGCCCTTGCGACCGGGTTGCAGCATCCCTGGGGGATCGCGGTGCTGCCGGACGGCGGATACCTTGTGACGGAACGGCCCGGGCGGCTGCGGAGGGTCTCGGCCGATGGTCGGGTCGGGCTGCCGGTGGCCGGGGTGCCGCGGGTGCGGGCGGAACGGCAGGGCGGGCTGCTGGATGTGGCGCTGGACCCCGGGTTCCAGAGCAACCGCCTGGTCTATCTGACCTATTCCAGGCCCACGGGTGGCACCGGGTCGGTGACCGCCGTCGCGCGCGGTGTGCTGTCCCCGGATGGCACACAGCTGTCGGATGTGCGCGACATCTTCGAGCAGACGCCCCCCAGCCCCACGCCCATGCACTACGGCAGCCGCGTCGTTCCTGCACCGGACGGCACGCTGTTCGTGACCACGGGCGAGCGGTCGTCGAACCGGGAACGGGTGCTGGCGCAGGATATCGGCACGACCTACGGCAAGGTGGTGCGGATCAACCCCGACGGCACCATTCCCGCGGACAATCCCCTGGTGGGGCGCGAGGGGCTGGATGCGATCTGGTCCTGGGGACATCGCAACCCGCAGGGCGCGGCACTGGCTCCCGACGGCAGCCTGTGGTCGGTGGAACACGGTCCCCGCGGTGGCGACGAGTTGAACCTGATCCTGCCTGCGCGGAATTATGGCTGGCCCGTCGTCAGCTATGGGATCAACTATGTCGGAACCTCGGTCGGTGACGGCATTGCGGTGCGCGAGGGGATGGAACCGCCGGTCTACTACTGGGACCCGGTGATCGCGCCGGGCGGCATGGTCTTCTATGACGGTGCGATGTTCCCCGAATGGCAGGGCGATGCGCTGATCGCATCCCTGCGGCCCGGCGGGCTGGTGCGCTTGTCGATGCAGGACGGGCGGGTGACGGGCGAAGAGAGGTTTCTGGAACGCCGCGACCGGATCCGGGATGTGGCGGTGGCGCCCGACGGCGCGGTTCTGCTGCTGACCGATGCCGAGGACGGCGCAATCCTGCGATTGTCCCGATGAGGGGTGAGAATCGGGTCGGTCCATGCTAG
>CAYYOE010000128.1:0-8315 GCA_964473055.1 uncultured Rhodobacterales bacterium
ACGGGCCGCGGCCGAAGGGGATGATGCAGAAGGTGCAGCGGTGGTCGCAGCCGTTCTGCACCTGCACATAGGCGCGGTGCCGGGTGCCGAAGCCGTCGATGATGTGGCCGGCGGTTTCGCGCACCGACTGGATGTCGTCCACGCGGATGCGTTCGGTGGTGTCGGTGTTCAGGCCGCTCGCAAAACCGGTCCATGTCTCGGGCCGCATCTTCTCGGCGTTGCCCAGCACCAGATCCACCTCGGCCATCGCGGCGAAGGTAGCGGGTTCGGTCTGCGCCGCGCAGCCGGTGACGATGAGGGTGGCGCCGGGGTTCTCGCGGCGGAGGCGGCGGATTTCCTGGCGGGCCTTGCGCACGGCCTCGCCCGTCACGGCGCAGGTGTTGACGATCACCGCGTCGGTGATGCCGGCGGTGGCGGTCATCGTGCGCATCGCTTCCGTTTCGTGCGCGTTCAGGCGGCAGCCGAGTGTGGCGAACAGGGGCGCGCGCGCGTCCATCAGGCAAGCCCCGCCAGGAAGGCAGGCGTCAGCGTGCCCGAGAACACATGCGCGGTCGGCCCGGTCATCCAGACGCCGTCGTCGCGCCAGTCCACCGCGATGTCGCCGCCGTCCAGCCGGAGCGTCACGGCGCGGCCCGTGAGGCCCCGGCGATGCGCGGCCACTGCCGCCGCGCAGGAGGATGACCCGGACGCCAGCGTGATGCCCGTGCCGCGTTCCCAGACCCGCATCCGCAGGGAATCGGGGGCGATGACCGACACCACCTGTACGTTGGTGCGTGCGGGGAACAGCGGGTGGTGTTCGTGCGCGGGGCCGAAGGCGGCAAGGTCCACAGCCTCGGCATCTGCCACGAAGAAGGTGCAGTGCGGGTTGCCCATTGACGTGGCCACGGGATCGCCCGGGATTGGCAGGTGCAGCGTATCGACGTCTTGTGCCAGCGGGATGTCCTGCCAGCCGGTCAGGGGCGGGCCCATGTTGACCGAGGTCAGACCACCGCCCGCGTCCGTCGCGGGCAACAGGCCGCGGTCGGTGCGCAGGGTAATGGCGGTGCGCCCGGTCTCATCCAGGAGCATCCGCGCGATGCAGCGGGTGGCATTGCCGCAGGTGGCCGAGGGCGAGCCGTCGGCGTTCAGGAAGTCGAGCCGGACGTCGGCACCTTCGGGGTCGTCCGACACAATGGCGAGTTGGTCGAAGCCCACGCCCCGGTGCCGGTCGGCAAGCGCTTGCGCCAGACGTGGCGAAAGGGCCTGCGCAGGCTGTCCGCGCCGGTCGATCACGACGAAGTCGTTGCCAAGGCCGTGCATCTTGAGGAACGGCAGGCCAGGATGAGCAGCGCGGGTGTCCATGGGGCGCGCATATACGCCGCGCATGAAGGTATGGGAAGCCGGGCGCTGTCAGCCACACGACGAGGCCCGCGCCAAGGCCCGCAGCCGCGGCCGCAGCGGTGTGCCGATTTGCGCTTGACCCCCTGCCGGGGGGCGGGTAACGACGCGGCCTGCGTGGGGTCGTCGACTGGCACCCTTGCGAGGGCCCGTAGCTCAGTTGGTTAGAGCGGCTGACTTTTAATCAGTAGGTCCCCGGTTCGAGTCCGGGCGGGCTCACCACTTCCTCTGACGATCGAAATCGGGAAGCACCTCTGCCATCGTCAGTGCGATGGCAGGTGCTGCGCCTCGGGTTCTTGCCTGGTGGAGGCGTGCGCCCCGGTGTCGGCCGGTCGAGCATCGGTGCCGGGGCGATGCAGTGGATATGCGGCCCGGGCAGACCTCCATCGGACCAGACCGAGGGCATCGGATGGCCGCGGACCGCCGCGTGGGTATCCCTGCGCCCAGGCCAACGAAATACCCCTCCCCCTGACGGGGAAGGGGCGCTTTTCGCAAACGCGGCCGCAGCCCCTACGCTGCGCGGGTGCGCCAGCTTTCGACGTAGCTTTCGCGCGCGTCGCGGCTGTAGGGAACGGCCGAGACCTTGACCCGGATCTCGGTCTGGGTGGAGGGTTCCACCGTCGTCTTGCCGGTGCCGCCGTCGGGTTCGCCCCAGACCAGCGTCAGGATGTCGTTTTCCTTGATGTCGGGGTCGACCATGCCCAAGGACAGCATCCGCTTTTCGTTGTAGCTGTAGCCGCCGAACATGGACGCGCCGACCACGCGGTCGCCCATCATGATGCGGTCGAAGGACGTCGAGGCGTAGTTCGACAGCGGCCAGTCCATGTATTTCACGTTCGGGCCGTCGCGGTCGAACATGGTGGCGTAGGCCTTCACCACGTCGTCCGAGTTCCACTCGAACGTGACCTTGCGGCGATGCGGCTGGCCCGCGATCTTTTCCAGCGCGTCGCGGCCGATGAAGTCGTGGTCGAACTTGACGTAGATGCCGTAGCCGATCTCGTAGGGCGTGACGTAGTAGTCCTCGATGTTGTCGGACACGAAGCTGCCGCCGATGGTGCCGGACGCCTCGTAGCTGTTTGCGGGCAGCCACTCGCGGTAGGCGCGCAGCGCCTCGCCGGTGTAGACGGCGGGCAGAGGCGAGGGGATCCAGCCCGATTCCAGCGTGTTGGTGGCATAGGCGCGGGAACCCACGGGGACGAGGTCGTGGCCTTCACCGGCGGCCAGGATCGCGTCGCGGATGCGGTCGTAATCCTCGTAGGGGCCGTAGAGTTCCAGACCCGGCACGCCGGCCATGCCGTGACGCAGTGCGCGGACACGGGTGCCGCCCACGTTGATCCAGTCCATGTTGAAGAACTTGATCTCGGGGACGGGGCCGCCGTTCAGTTTCTCCAGGATCGCGGGGGCATTCGGGCCCTGCACCTGGAAGCGGTAGTGGCGGCGGATGACGGGCTTGCCGCCCGGGCGCGCGGGCGAGCGCGGGTCATGCGCGACCTCGACGTTGTAGCCGCCGGTCTCGGCGTGGAAGATCACCCAGGACATGGTGGGGGCGCGGCCGACCAGGTTGAACTCGGTCTCCGATTCACGGAACATGATGACGTCGCCGATGACGTGGCCTGCGGGCGTGACCGGGACAAGGTGCTTGGCCTTGCCGGGCGTGAAGCCCTTGAAGCTGTTGATGGCGAGGTGCGACAGCAGCTTTTCGGCGTCGGGGCCCGTCACCTTCAGTTCGGCCATATGGTGCGACTGGTCGAACAGGACCGCCGATTCGCGCCAGGCGCGCTGTTCGTCGCGCCAGTTGTGGAATTCGGGCGCGACGACCGGATAGACATAGGCGCCGGTGCGGGCGTTGCGCAGCAGGTGGACGGCGTTGCCGGCGGTGTCCAGCACCTCTTGCAGGTTCTTCGGGGCCATCTTCGTTTCTCTCCTCCTCAGGATTTCACAAGCGACAGGCCGGGGATGCGGGCCATCAGGCCGCGGTCCTCGGTCCGGACATAGTCAAGGTTCTTGCGCGCTAGCCGCGCGTGTTCGCGGGCGATCGCCTCGGCCCTGGTGCCTTCGCGGGCGGCGATGGCGTCGATCAGGGCATGATGCTGGTCCTGCGCGCCGACCAGGGTGCGGCGGAAGGCCAGGACATCGGTCTGTTCGGTGAGGAAGGCGGACGGTCCGGCGAAGGGCAGGGCCTGCGCGCGCGCGATCTCGCGTTCCAGCACCGGCGAGCGGGCCATGTCGACCAAGGCCGCGTGGAAGGCTGCGTTCAGGTCGGCGTAGGTGGCCATGTCGATGCCCTCGGGGCCGTGGGCAACCACGATGTCGAGGCGCGCGACCAGGGCGAGCGCGGTTTCAAGCGCGCCGGGGGGCGCCCCCCGTTCGGCGGCGAGGCGGGCGGCGGTGCCTTCCAGCACGCCTCGGATCTCGATCGCGTCGGCCACGTCGGCCCAGGTGAAGCCGCGCACGACATAGCCCAGACCCGTGGGCGCGCGTTCCAGAAGGCCTTCCTGTTCCAGCCGTGTCAGTGCCTCGCGCAGGGGGGTCCGGCTGAGGCCGAGGCGTTCGGACAGTTGCACTTCGGGCAGGCGTTCGCCGGGCGCAAGCTCGCCCGACAGCACGAGGTCGCGCAGGTCGGTCAGGGCGGCGCTGGACTGGGTCTGGCGGGGCATGGGCGTATCCTTCCTGGTCGCATTGTATACATAAGGGCGCGCATCATGCCAAGAACTGCATGCAGGATCGTGTTTATGGTTTGATGTGTACACATTGCCATCGCTTGATCCTGCGGGAAGGTCGGGCGAATGTGCGCCACGGAGGTGTGGATATGCGGGCGGTCGTGGCTGGCGCGGGAATCGGGGGGCTGGCGGCGGCGCTGGCGCTGGCGCGGTGTGGCTGGCGCGTCGAGGTGATCGAGGCCGCGGCCGAGGTGCGCGAAGTGGGCGCGGGGTTGCAGATGAGCCCGAATGCCATGCGGGTCCTGGCGGATCTGGGCGTGGCGGCGCGGGTCGAGGCCGAGGGGTTCGAGCCGCAGGCAGCGGAATTGCGGCACTGGCAGACCGGAGCACTGCATGGGCGCGTGGCACTGGCAGAGGCGGCGCGGGTGCGCTGGGGCGCCCCTTACATCCATGTGCACCGGGCCGATCTGCAGGGGGCGCTGCTTGAGGCTGCCCGGGACGCGGGCGTTGCGGTGACGGTTGCCACACGGGTGACGGGCTATGTGGACGGCGGCACGCGGGTGGAGACGTCGGACGGTGGGCGCGATGCGGACCTGCTGGTGGGGGCGGATGGCATACGATCGGCGGTCCGGGCCGCCATGCTGGGTGAGGCGGCGCCGCGCTTTACCGGGCAGGTGGCGTGGCGCGCGACGGTGCCGGTGGATCGGTTGCCCGAGGGGCTGGTGCCCCCGATCGCGGCGGTGTTCTGCGGCCCGGGACGGCATGCGATCACCTATCGGTTGCGGGGTGGGCGGCTGGTGAACCTTGTCGCGGTGGAAGAGCGCGACGGTTGGGCCGAAGAGGACTGGCGCCAGCCGGGCGATCCGGCGGAACTGGTGCGGGCCTTTGCTGGCTGGGCGCCCGTCGTGACGGGGGTGGTCGCCGCGGTGCAGGAGTGCCACCTGTGGGGCCTGTTCGACCGCGATCCGCTGCCGCGTTGGACCGACGGCCGCGTGGCCCTGATGGGGGACGCGGCGCATCCGATGCTGCCGTTCATGGCGCAGGGGGCGGCGCAGGCGATCGAGGACGCGGCGGCGCTGGCGCGGCACCTGGCGGCGGCTGCGGCGCCCGATTCGGTGCCTGGGCGGCTGGCCGCCTATGCCGCCGAGCGTCGCCCGCGCACCGCGGCGATCCAGGCGGCAAGCCGGGCCAACGCGCGGCTATACCATCTGCATGGGGCAGCGCCGTTGAAGCTGGCCGTGCTGCGGACGCTGCCGTGGCTGATGCGGGCGCGACTGGACCCGGTCTATGGGCATGATGCGGTGGCCGGGACATGAGCGGGCTGGTGCGCCACCTGATCGACCGCACGCGCTGGTCTGCCGCGGGGCTGGTCGATTGCTGGCGCGAGGAACGGGCGTTCCGGCTGTGGTGCTGGCTGAACGGGGCGTCCGTCGTGCTGGCCCTGGTGCTGCCGCTGGACTGGGGCGCGCGGGGGGCGGTGATCGGGCTGGGGCTGGTGGTGCTGGCGATCGAGGCGCTGAACAGTGCCATCGAGCGCACGGTCGACCTGGCCATGCCCGACCGGCATCCGCTGGCAGGCAGGGCCAAGGATGCCGCGTCGGCGGCGGTACTGCTGGCGGGGGTGGGCTGGGCCGTGGTCTGGGCGGGGGTGATCGTGTCGGTTCTTGCCGGGAGCTAGGTGTTTGCAACCTGACAGGTGCGGCCTCGCGACTGTTCAGAGCCCAAAATGCAGATTGCTGCGATGGCAACCAACGCCTGTCATGCAGGGATAGCTCTGATCTCGAGCCCCGGCGCATGAAGCCCCTTCGGCGAGAGCGTGAATATCTCGAAACCTTCGGCGGTGACCCCGATTGAATGCTCGAACTGAGCGGACAAAGACCTGTCGCGCGTCACGGCGGTCCAGTCGTCGCCAAGCATCTTCACATCGGCGCGTCCCAGATTGATCATCGGCTCGATTGTGAAGATCATGCCCTCTCGCAGCTCCGGGCCGGTGCCCGCTCTGCCGAAATTCAGGATGTTCGGCGAGTCGTGAAACACCTGGCCGACGCCGTGACCGCAGAAGTCGCGGACAACCGAACAGTGCTCGGATTCGGCATAGCTCTGGATGGCATGGCCGATATCGCCCAATCGCGCCCCCGGCTTCACCGCCCCGATCCCGCGCATCATCGCCTCATGCGCGATCCGGACAAGCCGCTCTGCCGCGCGCTTGGGTTTTCCGACGGCATACATGCGGCTGGAATCGCCATGCCACCCGTCGAGGATCAGCGTCACATCGACATTCACGATATCGCCGTCGCGCAGCTTCTTCTCGTTCGGGAAGCCGTGGCAGACCACGTGATTGACCGATGTGCAGCAAGCGTATGCGTAGCCCTTGTAGCCCAGGGTGGCAGGCGTCGCGCCATGGGTCGCGGCAAAATCCAGAACGAAGGCGTTGATCTGGGCCAGGGGCGTGCCGTGGCAGATCAGGTCTGACACGCCGTCAAGACAGCTGGCGGTCAAGGCCCCTGCACGGCGCATCCCTTCAAAAGCGTCCGGTCCGTAAAGCTTGATGCTGTCCGTTCTCCGGGCGTCTTGTGCTGGAGGCGCGACAGGCACGTCGATATATCTGTCCACCTGATGTCCTTTCTGCAAGAACGGCGTTCTGATGACCGGGGAAGTTTGATCTGGACTCTTCCCGTGAGCATACGAATCATATATGTTTCGTATATAAACACACAGGAGTCATGTCGATGGGCATTGTGAAAATCGGGGACGATCTGCACGAGCAGTTGCGCAAGTCCAGCGGGGTCATGTGCAGGTCGATCAATGCGCAGGCGGAGTTCTGGATGAAGGTCGGCATGTTGGCCGAGGCGAACCCGACCCTGACCTTCACCGAAATCATGGCGCGGCAACTCAAGGAGGCCGAAGTGCAGGTGCCGGGGATCGAAGCCGCCTGAAGGGCTGCCGATTGCGTGGCGCGGATCACGCGGCCTTCTGGGTTGCCTGTTCGGACGGCAGAAAGGTCCCGCAGCGCGGCCACTCCCGACATTCGCGACGCAGACCTTGCGGGCACACAAGTGAACCGCGAAGCATCGGCCATGCGATCACCTGCAGGCGGTCGGCGGAGTGCTGCCGATCCTGTCCGGCGTTCGTGCTAGAGTGATCGGACGCGATCAGGAGGATCAGATGACCCTACGCCTTTCCCTGGCAACCCTGCTGGGCGCCACGCTGGCCGCCACGGCCTGCACCCCCACGCCGTCCGAGCCCGATACGATCACGTTGCTTGCCGGCTACCGCGACCCGGCCGACCAGTGCCGCCGCGTGGGCGAGACCGCCTATACAAACCAGTTCCTCGACGATGCCGCCGACCTGGTGGGGTGCCCCGAGGGGGCCGAGAACCTGGGCGTCTTTGTCACCGAGACCGGCGCGCGCGAGGTGGATCGTTTCGCAGGCTACATCCTGTATTCGGTTCCCGTCCGGTAAGCGCCGGTTCGCAGGTGCGGAAGAGTTGAGTTCAATCCTCGGCAGTCACGGCGGCATGCGCCCCGGGTTCATCCAGTTCCTGCCCGAATCCTGCCCGATTACTGTGGCGTGATCGGAAACGAACACCGTTGTCCTGCGCCCTGGACGGAACTTGTGCAGGGTGGCGGGCGGCAACCGTGGTGGGCGGGATGGTCGAGGAACCGATGGCAAACGTTGTTCGGGAGACGGGCGGGGACGAGCTGAAGCCGGGGACGACCCTGCTGCACGGCCAGTACACGATCGACAGCTATCTGAGTTCGGGCGGGTTCGGCGTGACCTATCTTGCGCGCGACAGTCTGGACCGGCTGGTGGTGATCAAGGAATGCTTCCCGTCCGCGATGTGCTGCCGGGCCGACCGGTCGGTTCGGGTGCGGTCGCGGTCGAACCAGCAGGACTTCGAGAAGATCGTCAGCCTGTTCGGGCGCGAGGCGCGGGCGCTGGCCAAACTGGCGCACCCCAACATCGTCGGTGTCCACCAGGTCTTCGAGGACAACAACACCGCCTACATGGCGCTTGACTATGTCGAGGGGCGCGAACTGCTGGACGTGATCGAGGAACAGCGGTCGGTGCTGGGCCCGCCCGAGGTCAAGGCGCTTCTGATGCGGATGCTGTCGGCGGTGGCCTATATCCACGACCGCGACATCCTGCATCGCGACATCTCGCCGGACAACATCCTGATCGACAAGCGCGGCGAGCCGATCCTGATCGACTTTGGCGCGGCGCGCGAACAGGCGACGCGGGCCAGCCGGGTGCTGTCGTCGCTGCACACGGTCAAGG
>CAYYOE010000129.1:0-8299 GCA_964473055.1 uncultured Rhodobacterales bacterium
GTGCGCTGCTGAACGCCCAACCCATGGGGTTCTACGCGCCCGCGCAGATCGTGCGCGATGCGCGGGAGCATGGGGTCGAGGTGCGCCCGGTCTGTATCAATGCCAGCACCTGGGACAACCGGATGGAGCCCGACGGCGAGGGGCGGCTGGCGTTGCGGCTGGGGTTGCGGCAGGTGACGGGGCTGCGCGAGGACGAGGTGGCGTGGATCGTGGCGGCGCGGGGCAACGGGTATCGCGAGGTGGTGGACGTCTGGCGGCGGGCGGGTGTGGCGCCTGCGACGCTGATGCGGCTGGCGCAGGCCGACGTGTTCGCGGGGCTGGGGATCGACCGGCGCGCGGCGCTGTGGCAGGCGGCGGCGGTGAAGGGCGCGGCCCCCCTGCCGCTGTTCGCGGGCGATCTGGACGGCGAGGCGATCGCCGAGCCGGTGGTCGACCTGCCGGCCATGGGGATGGGCGAGGCGGTGGTCGAGGATTACGTCGCGCTGCGGCTGACCCTGCGCAGCCATCCCCTGGCGCTGTTGCGGGCGCGGCTGAGCGGGGCGGATGTTGCCGCAAGGGTGGCCGGGGACACGCGTGCATCCGCGGATGCACCGTGAAGGGTGGCGTTCCGCCAACCGCGGCCGTGGCCACCGGGCCGATCCATGCGACACGCCGCAAGGGGCGGGGCCAGTGCCGGGCCGCCGACCGACCGGCCCCCGTCCAACCCCCGTCCAGCCCCAGACCCGCCGGCGCGATCAGCGCACGATCAGGTCGGCATGCAGGGCCCCTGCGGCCTTGATGCTCTTGAGGATGTCGATCATGTCCATGGGCGCCACGCCAAGCGCATTCAGCCCCGCGACCACATCCGACAAGGACGTGCCTTCGAAGATTTCGGCCAGGCCGGTACCGCGTTCACGCTCGATGCCGACCTGGGTCCGGGGGACCACGATCGTCTCGCCTTCGGCGAAGGGATTGGGCTGGACGACCATCGGCGTTTCCTCGACCCGCAGGATGAGATTGCCCTGACTCACCGCGACGCGGCTGATGCGGACATCGTCGCCCATGACGATTGTCCCCGACCGCTGGTCGACGACGACCCGTGCGATACGTTCGGGTTCGACCGTGAGGCTTTCGATCTCGGACAGGGCATGGGCGGGCGAGATCGAACGGGTAGCCCCCACGTCGAGCAGGACTGTCCCCGAATCGAGCATGCGCGACACGGTGCGTCCGAAATACCGGTTGATCTCGTTCTCGATCCGGCGCGCGGTCGTGAAGTCCGCCGAGCGGAGCGCCAGGCGGATCGAGGTCATCTGGGTGAAGTCGAAGTCGATCTCGCGCTCGACGCGGGCCCCCCCGGGGATCACGCCTGCCGTGGGTACGCCCTGGGTGACGGTGGCACCCTGCCCTTGCACCGTCACGCCGCCGGCAATGATCGTGCCCTGCGCCACCGCGTAGATCTGCCCGTCGGCGGCATTGAGCGGAGTCATCACCAAGGTGCCGCCCAGCAACGACGAGGCATCGCCGATGGCCGAGACGGTGATGTCGACGCGTCCACCCGCCCGCGCGAAGGGGGGCAGGCTGGCGGTGACAAGCACGGCCGCCACATTGCGGGGGCGGAACTGTTCGCCCGAGACGTTGACACCCAGCCGTTCGAGGATGTTGGTCATGATCTCTTCGGTGAACGGTGCATTGCGCAGGCCGTCGCCGGTGCCGTTCAGGCCGACGACCAGGCCGTAGCCCACCAGATCGTTCCCGCGGACACCGTCGAATTCGACAAGGTCCTTGAGCCGGATCGGACCTGCGGCGGCGGCCGGCGCGAAACCCGTGACCAGGGCGGCAGCCAGCATGAGGATGCGGGCAAGACCCGGGAGGAACGCAGGATTGAAGACCGCGAGCACGGAATGCATCACCGGAGATACTCCACGAGCGAGAGGCGGGACAGGCGCGCCGTCAGGGTATAAAGCGCCTCGAGCTGGGTCTGCACCTCGCGCGCGCGGGTGGCCGTGGCGAAAGGGTCGATGTCGGTCAGTTCCGCGCGGGCGAGTTCCAGCGCGGAGATCCGCGCGGCGGTCCGGGTGTCGGCGCGGTCCACGGTCGATTCGGCTGTGCCGACGCGGGCGCGCAACTGCGTGAGCTGGTCATTCGCGGCAAGCCCGCGCTCGGCGGCCAGGCGCAGTGTATCGGCCCTGTCGAGATCGGAGGTGCCGAGCGGTGCGGTGCCCGCCAGGGCAGCCAGCGCGGCGGCGCCCAGGGCCTGGCGCAGCGCCGGATCCTGTGCCGTGATGTCGAGGGCCACATCCTCGCCGCCGACGCGCATCGGGGCGAGGGAGGTCGCCGCGCCAAGGTAGGCCGTGGTATCGAAGCCCCCGCCCGGGGCGAACCAGGCGTCGAGCGCGGCGCGTGCATCGGCCGCAGTCGGTTCGGCTGCCACGACCGCCTCGAGCGCGGCCAGGATGTCGTCCGGCGGGGCAAGGGCGGGACCGTCCGTCGCGGTGCCAGCGAGCAGACGGCGCCCTGCGATGTCGGTGTTGAGCGCACCGACCATGGCGGCGAAGTCCGCGCGGGCCTGGCCGATGACCCCCGGCATCAGGGCGGGCTGCGTCGGGGCGACCACCGTGAAGATGTTGCCGGTGAGCGAGGTGAGCGCGGCCTGGGTCCGGTCGAGGACGGACTGAAGTGTCGTGACGAAGTGCTGGGCCTCGGTTACGGCAAAGACCTCGGACCTCAGCGTCGTCAACTCGCGTTCGATTCTGGTCAGCGGGGAATAGTCGCCCGAGGCGCCGCCACCGAGCTGGGTGCGACGGCCGGTGGACAGTTCTTGCGTCAGGCGGTTCAGTTCGCGCGTCAGCGCCACGTTCTGGCGCCGGGTCTGGAAAGCCTGGGCGAGGTCGCCGATCGTCGTGAAGGTCATGGTCAGATCCTCAGAAGCTGGTCGAGCATGTCTCCGGCAGCGCGGACCACCCGCGCGTTGGCGGCGTAGGCCTGCTCGATCATCAGAAGGCGTTCCATCTCGGCGTCGGTATCGACACCGCGGCCGAGTTCGGCTGCGCGCAGGGTTGCCAAGGCGGCATCGGCAAATCCGCGCGCCTGCTCCATCCGCTGCGATTCGCCCGAGACGACGGCAAGCAGGTCGCCCGCGCGCCCCGAAAAACCCCGTGCCGTGTTGCCGAAGTCGCCGGAGGCCGGGACGCGCGGGGATGTGAGCGCCGCGCGCAGGTCGTTCAGCAGGGCCGCGTTGCCGACATCCCCGGGTGCAGCGGCCCCGAGCCCGTCGCGCAGGCGCCAGCTTTCACCGCCTGCGGAAGGGTTTACCAAGGCATTCAATCGGATGCGCGTGGCAATCCCGGGTTCGTTCAGGGGATCGAACGGAGCGCCCGCATCGGTGAAGAGACCGGGCGCGCCCGGCGGCCGGGTCGCATCGAGCGCGGGGTCCTGGAACCGCTCGATCAGGTCGCGGGCCATCGCGTCGAGGCGGGATTGGGACTGCGGGCCGAGGGTGTCGCGCACGCGGAAGGCTGCGGCAAGCTCGCCGCCCGACAGGGGGCCGCGATCGCCCGTCGAGATGGGCAGGCCGTTGATCGTGAGCCCCGAGAGCGACCCGGCCGCCAGGGTCATGTCTTCGGTGATCAGGCCGACGCCGGTGAAGCCGATATCCACGGGGCGGCTGCCGTCGAGCAGGAGGCCGCCGCCCGGGGTGTAGATGGCCACCGTGCCGTTCGGCCGGGCCACCTCGCGCAGCGGGACGATGGTGGACAATTCGTCGATCAGGCGCTGCCGTTCGTCCTTCAGGGCCGAGGGATCGACCCCCCGCAGCGTTGTCTGCTGGATCAGGGCGTTCAGTCCGGAGATCTGGCGCAGACCCCCGTTCAGGCGGTCGACCATGTCGGCGATGGCGCCATCGGCATCGGTGCGCGCCTGCTGGATGTCGCGCGACATCGTGGCGAAGCTGTTCGCCAGCCCCTGGGCCTGCGCCACGGCGGCGTCGAGGCGCCCGGGTATGTCGGGCCGGCTGGCGGCCTCGATCAGGGTGGCCTCGAATCGCGCGATCCGACCGGAAAGCGAGGCGGCATCGTCCGGAGCGCCCACCGACCGCTCGAAGTCGGCGAGAAAACGGGCGAGCCGGTCGGTCCGCCCTGCCTCGGCCTCGGCGCCCCGGCGGCTGTTGATCAGCCCGATGTCCACGTCGCGCAACACGTTCGCGACCCGCACCCCGGTGCCGGTGCTGCCGGTCAGCCGCGCCACGAGTTCGATCTTGCGCGGGCCGTAGCCCGGCGTGAGGGCATTGGCCACGTTGGCCGAGACCACTTCGGCGGACCTGCCCGAAGCGGACAGGCCGGACAGGGCGATGGTCAGCGAGGTCGAGATCGACATGGGTGCCTCCTTCGAAGGCGATCAGCGAGGGGTGTCCGCGGTCGAGCGCCGGCGCCGTTACCGCTTGATGTTGGTGGTTTCCTGCAGCATTTCGTCGACGGTCTGGATGACCTTGGCGTTCGAGGAATAGGCGCGCTGCGTCTGGATCAGGTTCGTGAGTTCCCCCGCCACGTCGACGGAGGATTCCTCGAGCGCGAAGCTGATCACGTCGCCCGTCGGCCCGTCACCCGCATCCCAGAGGAAGAAGGACCCGGACTGGTTCGACAGCGCGTAGGTCTGATTGTCGAGGGCGAAGAGGCCATTCGGGTTCGGAACATCGACAAGGGGAAGCTGGTAGAGTGTGCGGGTGATCCCGGTGTCGAAGTTCGCGCGGACAAAGCCGTTCGCATCGACTTCGACCGAGGTCATGTTGCCGACGGGGAAGCCGTCCTTGGTGATCGAGGTCGGCGCGAAGCTGTCCGACAGCTGGGTCATCACGTTGCCTTCGCCGATCCGCCCGATCGTGATCTCGATCGGGCCACCCGCGACGTTGATGCTGAAGGACCCGGTGGCCGCATCATAGGCGCCGCCGGTGCCACCCACGGTCACGGACGCCAGCGTGCCCCCGGCTGCGCGCGTGTCATCGAAGACAAGGGTGTATTCGCCCACGACAGCACCACCGAGCGCGCTGTCGCGCAGTTCCATCGTCCAGGTGTTCGACAGGCCCGTGGCCGGGGGCACGGGGACCGTCGGGGTGTAGGTGACGTTGATCGCCTGCGACGTGCCGAGATTGTCGAAGTATTCGACGGACAGCGGCAGGGGGTTGCCGTCGGCGCCCACCTCGGTCTCGATCGCGGGCAGGTTGACGCCCAGGGTGATCGCGGTGGTCGGTTCGGCGGCGAACTGGTTCGCGAGGATCTGCACCGGCACGAGGCCGGCCTGCGTGTCCCGCGGGAAGGGCGGGACCGTGCCGTCCGGATTGGCGGGCCAGCCGAGCAGGACAAGGCCCGTGGATGTCTTCAGGATGCCGTTGGCATCGGTCCGGAAGGACCCTGTGGTCGTCAGCAGCATCGGATAGTCCGACGTTGCCGAGATCAGCGCGGATTCCTGCGTGACGGGCAGGAAGCCGCGGCCACGAACCGCAAGGTCGGTTGGGTTGTTCGTGGGTTTCAGGGCCCCCGCCTGGTCGATCAGGCGCATCGTGGTGACGCGGACGCCTCCGGCGGTGTAGGTGCCGCGGCTGGCATTGATGACCATGGAATGGAATTCCGTCGTCGCGCGCTTGTAGCCATTGGTCGCCGAGTTCGCGATGTTGTCGGAGATCGTCGCAAGGCGGCTGGCGTTCGATGCCAGGCCGGCTACGCCGGCGTTAAGAGAGCTCGAAATGGTCATGTCGCGCCTTTCTGAAGCCTGGACCCGGCGCCCTGCCTACACCTCACCGCTTAATGCCCGGCTAATCCTTCAGATTTTCACGACTTCGCCCGAAGCAGGATCAGTTCGATCCGGTTGTTGCGGATCGCGAAGGGATTGACCGTCACCGGCTGGCGGTCGGCAAAGCCGCTGACACGGCGCTGCCGGGCCTCTGGCAGGCCGGCTAGCGCCAGCATCCGGCGCAGGCGGTCGGCGCGGGCGTGGGACAGGTCCCAGACCGGGCTGACGGCCAGAGGTTCGGGGAAGGCGCGGACATGTCCGTTGACTGCCACGTCATTCGTCACCACGGCGAAGACATCGGCCACCACGTTGACCAGAAGCGCGAGGATCGCGGTCGGTTCGGCGGTGTCGCCCTCGAACAGGGTCGAGCCCTCGGCATCGAAGATCTCGACCACCAGCCCCTCGTCGGTGACGCGGGTAACGATGTGGCGCGCCACCAGTTCGCTGACCATGCTTTCGCCGCTGCGGGCGGTCAGTGCCTGTTCGATCTGCTCGAACAACTCGGCCTCGCCCTGCTGGCCGTCCTGCCCGTCCGCGGTTGTGCCGATGCTGCCGCGTGCCGCACGGCTTTCGGTGGGTCGCTGCTGGCTGGCGCCGACGCCGGTCTGGGCCAGCGTCTGTTCCGAGAACACGCTGTCACCGCCGAAGGCGCCATCGCCGCCCCCGGAGACGCGGTTGATCGGGACAGTGGGATTGAAGTAGTCCGCAATCCCCTTGCGCTGCTTTTCCGTTGTGGCGTTCAAGAGCCACATCAACATGAAGAAGGCCATCATCGCGGTCACGAAATCGGCATAGGCCACTTTCCAGGCACCACCATGGTGCCCGTGACCTCCGCCGGATTTCTTCCGCTTGATGATGACCGGCGCGTTCGCTTTCGCGGCCATGGTCACACCCGTATCTCACCCGGGGTCAGGCGTAGCAGGCGCAAATGAACGCAGGCTTAAGCCGGATGTTACGATTTGTGCTCTGGTGCACATACGCGGTGAAAGGAGTCGCGTTTCTTTGCCTTGGCGCGCACATACATGGGGCATCGAGCCGGACATGACCGGCAAGGAGGCAGACATGATCACCGACATCACCGGATTGCACCATGTGACATCGATCGCCAGTGGCGCCCAGTCCAACAACGCCTTCTTTACCGGGCCGCTGGGTCTGCGCCGGGTGAAGAAGACGGTCAACTTCGACGCTCCGAACGTCTATCACCTGTATTACGGCGACGCCCAGGGCACGCCGGGCAGCGTCATGACCTACTTCCCTTTCCCGGGCGCCACGCGCGGTCGTCCCGGTGCGGGCGAAGTGGGCGAGACCGTGTTTGCGGTGCCGAAGGGCAGCCTGCCCTGGTGGCGCGATCGGCTGGAGGCGGCTGGCGTGGCCGGGTTGGGCGCAACGTCGCGGTTCGGAGAGGACCGGCTGGTGTTCGAAGGCCCGGACGGCGATGGCTTTGCGCTGGTCGAGGCTGATGACGATGCGCGCGCGGGCTGGACGGGCAGCGGCGTGCCCGGCGACATGGCGATCCGGGGGTTCCACTCGGCCTCCTTGCGATTGCGCGACGGTGGTGCGACGGCGGAACTGTTGCGGTTCATGGGATATGGAGAGGCCGGAACGGATGGCGCTGTAACGCGCTTTGTCCGCGACGGCGGCAACGGGGCACATGTGATCGACGTCGAGGTTCTGCCCGGCGCACGACCCGCAGACCAGGGCGCGGGATCGGTGCATCACATCGCCTTTGCGGTGCCCGACCGCGCGGCGCAGGACCGGGTGCGCAAGGCGCTGGCCGATACCGGGCATTCCGTCACCCCTCCGATCGACCGCGACTACTTCTGGGCGATCTACTTCCGCACCCCGGGGGGCGTTCTGTTCGAGGTGGCAACCGACGAACCCGGGTTCGCGCGGGACGAGGCGCCCGAAGTGCTGGGACAGGGTCTGATGCTGCCGAAACAGCACGCGCATCTGCGCGAGGTGCTGGAGGCGAAGTATCTGGAACCGATCACGGACTGATGGCCATGTATCACTTCCGCGAAACGGCGGGCGCGCCCGGCGCGCCCCTGGTCCTGACCTTCCACGGCACGGGCGGGTCCGAGGACCAGTTCCACGGGCTGGCCGAGCAGATCCTGCCCGGCGCGCATGTGGTGTCGCCCCGGGGCGATGTCCGCGAGGGAGGCATGGCGCGCTATTTTCGCCGCACGGGCGAGGGTGTCTATGACATGGACGACCTTGCCATGCGGGTCGAGGCCATGTCCGGGTTCATCCGCGACACTGCCGCGCGGGTAGGGGCCGGCCGTGTGCTGGCGTTCGGCTATTCGAACGGGGCCAACATCCTGGCGGCGGTCGGTTTCCGGTATCCGGGGCTTGTTCACGGGGTCGCCCTGCTGCACCCGCTGATTCCATGGACGCCGGACCCGCAGCCGGGGCTGGCTGGGGTGCCCGTGCTGGTGACGGCGGGGCAGCGCGATCCGATCTGCCCCGCGCCGGGCACCCGAGCGCTTGTGGGGTGGTATGCCGCACAAGGGGCCGAGGTGGCCGAGCACTGGCACCCCGG
>CAYYOE010000130.1:0-8243 GCA_964473055.1 uncultured Rhodobacterales bacterium
GGTCGGAACCGCCGCCGAAACATATCCTGAACGCGCCGACCCGGATGATGAAGGACCAGGGCTATGGCGCGGGCTATGCCTATGACCACGACGCGTCCGATGCGTTCTCCGGGCAGGACTATTTCCCCGACGGTATGAAGCGCCCGGTGTTCTACGCCCCTGTTGACCGCGGGTTCGAGCGCGAGATGAAGAAGCGGGTCGAATGGTTCGCGGGACTTCGGGCGAAGCGAGGCGGTTGACACCGGGTGGCGGCGGGCACACAGAACGCGCCATGATCCAGACCCTGATCCTTGTGGCGGCGGGCGGTGCGATGGGGTCGGTCGCCCGCTACCTGACCATCCTTGGCGCGGCACGCGCCTTCGGACCGGCCTTCCCCTGGGGCACGCTGGCCGTGAACGTGGCCGGGTCCTTCGCCATTGGCGCGCTGGCGGTCCTGCTGCTGGGACCGAAGGGGCCTGCGCCGGTGTCGCCCCTGCTGATCGCGGGGTTTCTGGGCGGGTTCACCACGTTCTCGACCTTCTCGCTCGATGCGCTGCGGCTTTGGCAGGGGGGGCAGGCTGGCGCTGCGGTGGCCTATGTGGCCGGGTCGGTCGCGCTGTCGCTGGCGGCGGTCGGCGCGGGGGCGTTCGCGGTGCGGGGATGGGCGGCATGACCGGTGTCCAGACCCTGACCGTGGCCGAGGACGAAGGCGACCAGCGGCTGGACCGCTGGTTCCGGCGGCGCTTTCCGCATGTGTCGCAGGTGCAGATCGAGAAGATGTGCCGCAAGGGCGAGATCCGGGTGGATGGCGGCCGGGCCAAGGGCGCGACACGCGTCGCCGCGGGGCAGGCCGTGCGCGTGCCGCCCTTGCCCGATCCGGGGGCGGAACCGCCCCGCCCTGCCGCGCCTCAGCCCGCGTCGGACGACGTGAAGATGATCCAGGCCGCGGTGATCTACCGCGACGACCACATCATCGTGCTGAACAAGCCGCCGGGTCTGCCCAGTCAGGGCGGGTCGGGTCTGGGCCACTACCATGTCGACGGACTGGCCGAACACCTGCGCTTCGGGCTGGCCGACAAGCCCGCGCTGGTGCATCGGCTGGACCGCGATACGTCGGGCGTGCTGCTGCTGGCGCGGTCCACGAAGATCGCCCGCCGCCTGTCGGAAGCGTTCCGCCACCGCGAGACGCGCAAGATTTACTGGGCGGTCGTGGCGGGAACGCCCTCGCCCCCGGCGGGGACGATCCGGTACGGCCTGATGAAGGCGCCCGGCCATGGCCGCGGCGGCGAGGGCGAAAAGATGGTCTGCATCCATCCCGCCAAGGTGGACCAGACCGAAGGCGCCAAGCGCGCGACCACGGATTTCTGGACGCTGGACCGCGTGGGCACCCGGGCCGCCTGGATGGCGCTGGTGCCGGTGACGGGGCGGACGCACCAGTTGCGCGCGCACATGGCGGAACTGGGCCACCCAATTGCGGGCGACGGCAAGTACGGCGGGTCGGGGCAGGAAAACCTGGGCGACGGCTGGGGTGCGATGCTGGGTGGCGACATCAGCCGCAAGCTGCACCTGCACGCCCGCAGCCTGACGATCGAGCATCCGGTGACAAAGGCGCCCATCACCTTCACCGCGCCCCTGCCCGAGCACATGCTGCGCACCTTCCGCACCTTCGGCTGGCACGAGGGCGAAGTGCCCGCCGATCCCTTCGTGAAGGGCCGGTGATGGACCTGCGGCTTGCGATCTTCGATGTGGACGGAACGCTGATCGACAGCCAGAACGCGATCCTGTCCGCCATGACCTCGGCCTTCTCGGCGATTGGCCGTGCCGCACCCGAACGCGCGGCGGTGCTGTCCATCGTCGGGCTGTCGTTGCCCGTGGCCATGGTGCGGTTGTCGCCCGACCTGTCCGAGCCCGAACTGGGCCACGCTGTCGCTGCGTACAAGGACGCCTTCCAGGCGGCGCGCCTTTCCGGCGGGGCCGAGGCGTCGGCGCCGCTATATCCCGGCGCCCGCGATGCGCTGGACCGGCTGGCCGGGCGGGCCGAGGTGCTGATGGGCGTGGCCACCGGAAAGGCGCGACGCGGGCTCGACCATGTCTATGCGGCGCATGACCTGCGTGGGTATTTCGTTACTCACCAGACCGCCGACCACCACCCGTCCAAGCCGCATCCGTCGATGGTGCTGGCGGCGTTGTCCGACACCGGGCTTGATCCCGGCGGGGCGGTAATGATTGGCGATACCACCTACGACATCGCCATGGGACGGGCCGCGGGCGTGCGCACCCTGGGCGTGGCCTGGGGCTATCACCCCGCCGCCGATCTTGTCGCGGAAGGGGCCGATCTGATCGTGCAGGACTGGGCCGAGGTGGATGCGGCCCTGGATGATCTGTGGGCGCGCGGATGAGCGGCTGGGCGATGAAGCGGTTCTGGACCGAGGCCGCCCCGGTGGCCGAAGACGGGGGCTGGGGCATTCGTCTGGACGGGCGCCCCCTGCGCACGCCGGCGAAGCGGCTGTTCGTGGTGCCGACACGGGCACTTGCCGCGGCCGTAGCGGACGAATGGAATGGCCAGGGCGAAACCATCCAACCCGCTGCAATGTCGTTCACCCGCATGGCGAATTCGGCCCTGGATGCCCTGTCCGACAGCCGCGAAAAGGTGGCGTCCATGCTGACGGACTATGGTGACACCGACCTGACCTGCTACCGCGCCGATGCACCGGAGGGCCTGGTTGCCCGACAGGCCGAGGCCTGGGACCCCTTGCTTGACTGGCTGGCCGAAGTGCACGGCGCGCGACTGGTGCCCAGGGTCGGGGTGATGCACGCCGCGCAGGACCCGGCGGCAATGCAGCGTCTGGGCGGTGTTGTCGCGGCGTTCCCGGCTTTCGACCTTGCGGCATTGCATGATCTGGTCGTGTTGTCCGGTTCGCTGGTCATCGGGCTGGCGGCAGCCGGCCGGGCCTACCCGCGCGAGGAACTGTGGTCGGCGTCCCGCGTGGACGAATCGTGGCAGGCCGAGGTCTGGGGAATCGATGCCGAGGCCGCAGCCCTGGCCGAGACGCGACGTTCGGAATTCCTGCAGGCGGCGGCATTTCTGGATCGTGTGCATGAAACGGATGTCGCCTAACAACTGGGCAACGCTGTCTTTCCATCGCGCAGGCCCGGATTATCTCGCACTTCGGGCGGCTTGCCTTGACCTTGTGGATGGAATTCGCCCAAAGTCTGGGCATTGAGGGTGAGCAAGTGCTCGCCTCAACCCAATGGTCCGGGTGGGCCACACATCCGCTGCTACAAGCGGAGCAAACAGGAAGAGGACTCTTATGAAGACGACACTCATTCTCGGTGCTGCTACGATCGTCGGGTTGGCTTCGACCGCCGCGGCGCAGCAGACGCTGGAGCAGGTCATGGCCCGCGGGCAGTTGATCTGTGGCGTGAACACGGGTCTCGCCGGGTTCGCCGCGCCGGATGCGCAGGGCAACTGGCAGGGCTTCGACGTCGACATCTGCAAGGGCATCGCGGCCGCGATCTTCGGCGATGCCTCGAAGGTCGAATACATCCCGACCACGTCGGCCGACCGCTTCGAACTGCTGACATCGGGCCGGATCGACGTTCTGTCGCGAAACACCACCTGGACGTTCTCGCGCGATACCGACCTGCGGATGGATTTCACGGGCGTCAACTACTACGATGGCCAGGGCTTCATGGTGAAGAACGACCTCGGCGTCGCTTCGGCCAAGGAACTTGATGGTGCGACGATCTGCATCCAGACCGGAACGACCACCGAACTGAACCTCGCCGACTACTTCCGTGCGAATGGCATGGAGTATTCCCCGGTTCCGGTCGCCACGAACGCCGAAGGCGAGCAGCAGTTCCTTGCGGGCGCCTGCGATGTCTACACCACAGACGTGTCGGGCCTTGCTGCATCGCGCGCTGTCTACCCGAACCCCGATGACTTCGTGATCCTTCCCGAAGTCGTGTCGAAGGAACCGCTCGGGCCGGCAGTCCGCCATGGCGACAGCAACTGGGGCGACATCGTCCGTTGGGTTCTGAACGCGCAGATTTCGGCGGAAGAGCTTGGCGTGACCTCGGCCAACGTCGAGGAACTGTCGAAGGGCACCAACAACCCCGAGATCAACCGCCTGCTTGGCACCGAGGGCAACCTGGGCGCAATGATCGGGCTGGAACCGACCTGGGCGAAGGCGATCATTGCCGCGACCGGCAACTACGGCGAGATCTTTGCCCGCCACATCGGCGAAGGCACGCCCATCGGTCTGGCGCGCGGCCTGAACGCGCAGTGGACGCAAGGCGGCCTGCTGTACTCGCCGCCGTTCCGCTGATCTGCCACTGGCTGGGGGCCGCGCATGTCGCGGCCCCTTCCCTATCCGAGACCAAGAACAACATGAGCCGCGTTGGCGCGGGACCGATCTGCTTTATCTGGCCCGCGAAACAACCGGACTGACGCAGGGGAAGTCGTCATGACGACGATCGTGGATACGCCCAAGGCGGGCTTCCGGCTGTCGATGCTGATCTACGACACCCGGTACAGGTCGATCACCATCCAGATAGTCGTGCTCGCACTGTTTCTGGCGGGCGGGTTCTGGCTGATCGACAACCTGATCCGGAACCTTGCCGCGCTGGGTCGCGGGATTGACTTCCGGTTTCTTGGCGATCCGTCGAACTACGACATCAACCAGCGCCTGATCGAGTATACCAGCCAGAGCACGCACGCCCGCGCCTGGGCCGTGGGACTGCTGAACACACTGCTGGTTGCGGTGGTCGGCTGCATCCTGGCGACGATCCTCGGCGTTCTGGCCGGGGTTGCGCGGCTGTCGAAGAACTGGATCGTCGCGCGCCTGATGACGATCTACGTCGAGATCTTCCGGAACGTTCCGCTGCTTCTGTGGATCCTCGTCATCTATGTGATCTCGACCGAGACCATGCCGCAGCCCCGTGCCTTCGGCGGGGAGAACCCGACAGCCGACATGATCCTCTGGGACAGCGTCGCCTTCACCAACCGCTATCTTGCGATCCCGGGCCCGGTGTTCGGCGTTGACCTCGGAACACTTGATCTGGGTTTCGTGTCGTTCGGTGTCGGCACGCTTCTGGTCATTGGCGTGATCATTGCCTGCGTTGTGGGGAACACGCTGCTGCTGCGGCGGGCAACCCGGATCCAGTATGCCACCGGCGTTCGGCCGACGACATGGTGGCAGTCGCTTCTGATACTTTTCGCGCCCCTGATTGTGCTGCTGTTCGCGCTCGGGTTCCATCTGGAGTTTCCCGAACTGCGCGGGTTCAACTTTCAGGGTGGCATCCTGATGAACAACTCGTTCTTCGCGCTCACGCTCGCGCTTGCGCTCTACACCTCGGCCTTCATCGCCGAGATCGTGCGCGCCGGTATCCTGGCGATCTCGAGCGGACAGACCGAGGCGGCCTATGCGCTGGGGTTGCGCCCGAACCGGACAATGAATCTGGTGATCCTGCCGCAGGCGCTGCGGGTGATCATCCCGCCGCTGATCAGCCAGTATCTGAACCTGACCAAGAACTCTTCGCTGGCGATCGCCATCGGCTACATGGATCTGGTGGCGACCCTGGGCGGCATCACGCTGAACCAGACCGGGCGGGGACTGGAGGCGATCCTGCTGGTCATGCTGACCTACCTGGTGATCAGCCTGGTCATCTCGGCGGCGATGAACTTCTACAACCGCAGCGTCCAGCTGAAGGAGCGCTGACATGACCGACGTGAATGCCGGAAAGATCAGCTACGTCCGCGAATCCATCCTGCCGCCCGCCGATCCGCCGGTCAGCCAGGTCGGGGCAATCCGCTGGATGCGCGAGAACCTGTTCTCGGGACCTGTGAACACGGTCATGACGATTGTGTCGCTGGCCGTCGTGGGCTGGCTTCTGATGCAGATGTGGCCCTGGTGGGCGCGGTCGGTCTGGAATGCGAACAGCCTGACCGAATGCCGCGAGATCATTCGCGCGACCTATGGCCCGGATGCGACGGGGGCCTGCTGGGCCATGTTGCGGGAACGCTGGCATCAGTACCTGTTCGGCTTCTACCCCTCGGACCTGTACTGGCGGCCCATCCTGACCTTCATCCTTCTGTGTGTCGCGGTTGCGCCGGTGTTGTTCGACCAGTTGCCGCGCAAGATGCTGTGGTTCAGCGTGCTGTTCCCGGCGGTCGGATACTGGCTGCTGTGGGGCGGCACGATCTGGATCCCGATCGTGGCGCTGGCCGGTTTTGCCATCGGCTTTGCCGCGTTCCGCGTGATTGCACCACTTGGCGGGTCGATCCTGGCCGTGATCGGGGCCGTCCTGCTGCCGATGCTGTGGTGGGTCGTTCTGGCGGGGCCGGCGGCGGGTGCCCTGCAATCGGCCATTCCGCTGGATATCCGGTCTGTCGGGTCGCGCCAGTTCGGCGGCTTTGTCCTGGCCTTTACCATCGGCTTTACAGGAATCGCCTTTTCGCTGCCGATCGGAATCGTGCTGGCGCTTGGCCGCCAGTCGGACCTTCTGGTCGTCAAGTCGCTGTCGGTCGGCTTCATCGAGTTCATCCGCGGCGTGCCGCTGATCACGCTGCTGTTCACCGCGTCACTGCTGTTGAACTACTTCCTGCCGCCCGGAACCGATTTCGACATCATCCTTCGCGTCCTGATCATGGTGACGCTGTTTGCCTCGGCCTATATTGCCGAGGTGATCCGCGGTGGCCTGGCTGCCCTGCCGCGCGGCCAGTACGAGGCGGCGGATGCGCTGGGACTGGACTACTGGAAGGCGCAGCGGCTGATCATCATGCCGCAGGCGCTGAAGATCAGTATCCCCGGCATCGTGTCCACCTTCATCGGGTTGTTCAAGGACACCACGCTGGTCGTGTTCGTGGGCCTTCTGGACCCGCTCAAGGGCATCACCGACGCCGTTCGCGCCGACATCAACTGGAAGGGCATCTACTGGGAGCCCTACATCTTTGTCGGCACCGTCTTCTTCATCTTCTGCTTCGGCATGTCGCGGTATTCCATGTACCTCGAACGCAAGCTGAAGACCGATCACCGCTAAGGGGGCCTGCCCATGTCTGACGCCTTGGAAATCGACCGCGAGATCGACCGCAGTCACATGCAGATCACCGATGAGGTGGCGATCCAGATCACGCAGATGAACAAGTGGTACGGCACCTTCCACGTTCTGCGCGACATCAACCTGACCGTCTATCGCGGCGAACGCATCGTGATCTGCGGTCCGTCGGGATCGGGCAAGTCGACGCTGATCCGCTGCCTGAACCGGCTGGAGGAACACCAGGCGGGTCAGATCATGGTGGACGGGATCGAGCTGACTTCGGACCTGAAGAACATCGACAAGATCCGGTCGGAAGTGGGCATGGTGTTCCAGCACTTCAACCTGTTTCCGCACCTGACGATCCTGGAGAACCTGACGCTGGCGCCGATCTGGGTCCGCAAGGTGCCGAAAAAGGAAGCCGAAGAAACGGCGATGTATTTCCTGTCCAAGGTCAAGATCCCGGAACAGGCGCTGAAGTACCCCGGCCAGTTGTCGGGCGGCCAGCAGCAGCGGGTGGCGATCGCGCGGTCCTTGTGCATGAAGCCACGGATCATGCTGTTCGACGAACCGACCAGCGCCCTTGACCCCGAGATGATCAAGGAAGTGCTCGACACCATGATCGAGCTGGCCGAGGAAGGCATGACCATGCTCTGCGTGACGCACGAGATGGGCTTTGCCCAGGCCGTGGCGAACCGGGTCATCTTCATGGACCAGGGCCAGATCGTGGAACAGAACGAACCGCGCGAGTTCTTCAACAACCCGCAGTCGGACCGGACCAAGCTGTTCCTCAGCCAGATCCTCGGGCACTGACCCCAGACGGGCAGCCGCCCCGTCTAGTCCAGTTCGCGGGGGGGGATGAAGGATACCAGCCGCCCGACGCCCCAGGTCACCTGCGCCCAGTGGTCGGCGTCGATGTCGATCAGCGCCGTCGCCCCGGTCGGATAGCGTTCGTAGGCGGCCAGCGCGGGCGGGCGTTCCAGGATGCCGCCCGCGAACAGCGACATGCCGGGATTGTGGCCCAGCAGCAGGACTGGCCCTGGCCCGGTCGCCGTGCGCAGGACATCCAGCATGTCCTGCGGCGAAGACAGGTACAGCGCATCGGTCCACCGGGGCGCCGGCAGGGTGGCGCCCTTGGACGACACTTCCTGTGCGACCCGTTCCCAGGTTTCCCGCGTCCGCTCCGACGTCGAGGCCAGCACTTCGGCGGGAACCATCGCGCGCTTGCG
>CAYYOE010000131.1:0-243 GCA_964473055.1 uncultured Rhodobacterales bacterium
AGAAGGGATCGGGTGTGAAGGCTGTCGTGACGGTGATGCTGAAGGCGGGCGTGCTGGACCCGCAGGGCGACGCGGTGCGCCATGCGCTGGGCACGCTGGGGTTTCAGGGGGTGGAGGCGGTGCGCCAGGGCAAGGTGATCGAACTGGACCTTGCCCACACCGACCGCGCGGCGGCCGAGGCCGAGGTGCGCGCGATGTGCGAGAAGCTGCTGGCGAACACCGTGATCGAAAGCTACCGGGTCG
>CAYYOE010000131.1:253-8241 GCA_964473055.1 uncultured Rhodobacterales bacterium
CGTCTGAACGGCGGGGATGCGGGTGCCCGGGGGCAGGGCCGCATCCCGCTGATCCTTTTCCGAGTGACCGGGCCGTTTCATCGTCCGGCAAGTCCCGCTGGCGCGGGGGTGCCGGGCTGGGCGGGCGTTTTCTGTCACTGGGCGCCTCCGGCGACCCTGCATGCCCACTCGACAGGCTGCGGCGGTTCGATATACGATATTTCATGGCGACGATTCTCGGGGCCGAGACGCGGCCCGACACCACGGACCGGATCAAGCTGTCGGACCTCGCCCGCGAGGAGATCCGCGCCCGCATCGTTTCGGGCGCCTTTCCCATGGGGCGCAAGCTGCGCGAGAGCGAACTGGCGGCCCTTCTGGGCATGAGCAAGAGCCCGATCCGCGAGGCGCTGGTCCATCTGGAAGGCGAGGGGCTGGTCGAGATGCCGCCCGACCGCACCGCCCAGGTCTTTTCGATGTCGCGGGACAAGATCACCGAACTGGGCGAGTTGCGCCAGATCCTGGAGCGCGAGGCGCTGGATCTTGCGATCGCACGCAACCGGGATGCGTTGGCGGCGTCGCTGGACGCGGTCGTGGCCGAGATGCGCGCGGCCCTCGATACCGGCGACGCAGAGCGCTACCGGCAGCTCGACCGGGATTTCCACACCGCGATCTTCGATTGCTGTGGCAACGGTTTCCTGCGGACGACCTACATGATGCTGTCGTTCCGCATCCAGGCCCTGCGCAACCGGCTGTCGGATGACGCGGACCTGAACCGGATATCCTTTGCCGATCATGCCGGGCTTCTGGCCACGGTCCGTGCGGGCGACGCCGTGGGCGCGCGCGCGCTGCTGCACAAGCATATCGGCGAGACCACGGCGAACTATGTCGCGCGTTTCGCCGACCCCGTGCCGGCCGAAGCCGCGGCATCCTTCCGCGTTGCCGTGACCGAGATGGAGCGGTTCTGCCGGGAAGCGCTGGACCGGGTCGGCGCCGACGCGGCAACCGTGGCGGCCGTGGTGCGGGCGCTGTCCCATGCCTCGGGGCTGGGGGTGGATTCGCACGGCTACCGGTTGTTGCCGCATTACCTGGAAGCCCTGCGCCGCGGTCGGCTGAACCCGCGGCCGGCGCCGCGGCTGGTCTCGGCAAATGGCGGGGCGGGCGTGCTGGATGCCGACAACGCACATGGTGCGCTGGCGGCCTTTACCGCGGTCGACCACGCGGTGGCGCTGGCGCGGGTGCATGGGCTTGGGGCGGTGGCGATCCGCAATTCGTCGCATTTCGGCGCCGCCGGGGCCTATGCCATGGCGATCGCCGACCAGGGGATGATGGGGCTGGCCTTCTGCAACTCCGACAGTCTTGTCCGGCTGCATGGCGGCGCCATGCGGTTTCACGGCACGAACCCGATTGCCGCGGCGGCCCCGTCCGAAGGCGAGCGTCCCTGGCTTCTGGACATGGCCACCAGTTCGATCCCCTTCAACCGGGTGCAGCTGGCCAGGTCGCTGGGCCAGGACCTGGCGCGCGATGTGGCCGCCGATGCCGAGGGGCGCTTCGTGACCGATCCGATGCAGGTCGAGATGCTGGCACCGCTGGGGGGCGCGCAGTTCGGCTACAAGGGCGCGGGCCTGGCGGGTCTGGCCGAGATCTTCTCGACGGCCTTTTCGGATGCGCCGCTGAGTTTCGAACTGCCGCCCATGGTCAGCGACGAGATGGAAACCCCGCGCAGGCTGGGCGCCTTCGTGCTGGCGCTGGACCCGGCGGCCTTCGGGGGCGCGGAGGCGTTTCGGGGGGTCGTCACCCGCTATGTAGCGGCGGTGCGCGGGTCGCGGCGGGCGGGGGCGGACCCGGTTCTCGCGGCGGGGGACCGGGAATGGCAGGAAGCGGAACGGCGCAGGGTTCGTGGAATTGCGCTGGACCCCGATACCGTCCTCGCCTTGAATGAATTCGCGGCAGGGCGGTCGATCGTGCCACTGCGACCGGCTGGGGAGGCCGGACAGAGCCGATGAACGAGAACAGAACCCAAGGAGGAGGAAAGATCATGACGGACAACACCACCCCGCGCCGCGCCTGTGCGGCGGCAAGCACGCTGGCCATCGCCGCCAGCGTCGGTCTGGCGCTGCCCGCCACGGCTGCCGACCGGACGCTGCAATGGGCCCATGTCTACGAGGTGTCGGAACCCTATCACACCTGCGCCGTCGCCGCCCATGACGCGCTGGTCGCCGCGACCGATGGCCGCCTGGGCATCTCGGTCTTTCCGGCGTCCTCGCTCGGCAGCGAAGTCGAGATCAACGAGGGTCTCGGACTGGGCACCGTCGACATCATCTACACGGGTCAGTTGTTCGCGGGCCGGTCCTACGGGCCGATCGCCATCGGTGGCGCGCCCTACATGTTCCGCGACTTCGACCACTGGACGGCGTTCCGCGATTCGGACCTGTTCCAGGAATTGGCGCAGGGCTATGACAGTGCCAGCGGCAACCACATCGTCGCGATGACCTATTATGGCGCGCGGCACACCACGGCGAACAAGCCGATCCTCGCGCCGGGCGACATGGACCGCATGAAGATCCGCGTGCCGAACGCGCCGCTCTACATGATGTTCCCCGAGGCCGTGGGCGCCAACCCGACGCCCATCGCCTTCGCCGAGGTCTATCTTGCGCTGCAGCAAGGCGTCGTGGACGGGCAGGAAAACCCGCTGCCGACGATCCAGGCCAAGGCGTTCCACGAGGTTCAGTCCGACATCAACCTGACCGGGCACATCACCGACGCCCTGCTGACCATCGTCGGCGGGCCGACCTGGGGCAGCCTTGGCGACGAGGATCGCGCCGCCCTGACGCAGGTTCTGCAGGACACCGCGACCTGCGCCACCGACGCGATCATCCAGATCGAGGCCGAACTGTCCGAATGGTTCCGCGGTCAGGGCGTCAACGTCCACGAGGTCGACCGCGGACCGTTCATCGAGGCTGTCAGCGTGCTGCACAACGGCCCGATGGCGACCTGGGACCAGGCGACCTACGACCGTCTGCAGGCGCTCGGGCAGTAACCCCGTCCGCCGGACCGATCAGGCCGGGCGCGCGCAGCCGCGGGCGCCCGGCCCCCGCACATCCCCCCGAACCTTGTCGCAGGGCCTGCCATGACCCGACCAGATGATCTGCGCCCGACCGCGCCCGCCTTCCCGGACGAGGAAGACGTCGACCTGTCGGACCTGCGCTGGGACGACGCGCCGGTGCTGATCGTCTTCTGGGTTCTGGCCGTCATCGTCTTCCTGCAGTTCTTTACCCGCTATGTTCTGAACAACTCGCTGGGCTGGACGGAAGAGATCGCGCGCTACCTGCTGATCGGCGTCACCTTCATCGGGTGCGTGATGGCCACCCGCAAGCAGAGCCACATCGCGGTCGAATTCATCTATCGCTGGGCACCGCGCCCGCTGCGGCGGGTGGCGCAGGCGGGGATCGACCTGGTCTGCCTGGCCTTCTTCGCCACGATGTCCTGGTTCTGCTGGCAGATCGCAGGCCGGACGATGCAGATGATGGTGTCGATCGATGTGCCGAAGTCGATCATCTATTACGTCGTCGCGGCATGCTTCGCCGCCATGGCGCTGCATTCGGCATGGAACGGCGTCCGGCACATCCGGACAGGAACATCGCGTCTGATCGACCCGGACGCGGCCGATCAGCGCCGCGTCGGCCTCGAGTAGGGGGAACGCCTTGGAACTCGTGCTTCTGTTTTCGGCCCTCGGGATCATGCTGATCCTGGGCATTCCCGTGGCCGTCGCGCTGGCGGGTTCGGCGCTTCTGTTCATCCTGACCAGCTCGCCCGTGCCGCCGCTGGTGGTGGCGCATCGCATGATCAACGGGATCGACAGTTTCCCGCTGCTGGCGGTGCCGTTCTTCATCCTGGCGGGCAACCTGATGAACACGGCCGGCATCACGGAGCGGATATTCAAGTTCGCCCTGGCGATGGTGGGCTGGCTGCGCGGCGGGTTGGGGCATGTGAACGTCGGCGCCTCGGTTATCTTCGCGGGCATGTCGGGCGCCGCGGTGGCCGATGCCGGCGGTCTGGGCGCCATCGAGATCAAGGCGATGCGCGACGCGGGCTATGACGACGACTTTTCGGTGGGGATCACCGCGGCGTCGTCGACCATCGGGCCGATCATCCCGCCCTCGCTGCCCATGGTGATCTATGGCGTGGTGGCCGGCGCCTCGATCGGCCAGCTGTTCGCGGCGGGCTTCATTCCCGGCCTGATCATGGCGCTGTCGCTGATGGTGATGGTCGCGTTCATCGCCTGGCGGCGGGGCTATCCCCGCGACCAGGCGTTCCGGCTGCGCGTGCTGTGGCAGGCGTTCCGCGGCGCCTTCCTGTCGCTGCTGACACCGGTGATCATCGTGGGGGGCATCCTTTCGGGCGCCTTCACGCCCACCGAGGCGGCCGTCGCGGCCTGCGCCTATGCGCTGTTCCTGGGCCTGTTCGTCTATCGTACCCTGTCGCTGCGCCGGTTCCTGCGGGTCAGCTACGACACGATCGAGACCACGGCCGTCGTGCTGCTGGTGGTCGGCGCGGCGGCGATCTTTGCCTGGGTGCTGACATCGAACCGCGCGCCCGAACTGGTGGCCGGGATGCTTCTGTCCGTGTCCGACCGGCCCTGGGTAATTCTGCTGCTGATCAACCTGATCCTGCTGGTGGTGGGCTGCTTCATGGAAACGGTGGCCGCGATCACGATCATGGTGCCGGTCCTTCTGCCGGTGGCGGTGACGCTGGGGATCGACCCGGTGCATTTCGGCGTGATCATGGTGCTGAACCTGATGATCGGCCTGCTGACCCCGCCGGTGGGCATGGTGCTGTATGTCCTGGCGCGCGTGGCCAACATCCGGTTCGAGCAGGCAGTCGTGGGCACCGCGCCCTTCATCGTGCCGCTGGTCGTCGTGCTGATGCTGATCACCTTCGTGCCTTCGCTGACGATGTGGCTGCCGACGCTGATCTACCGATAGGCGCCACAAGGCCCACGCCATCGACGCGACCGCCTGCAGGCGGTCTGTCGGACGGCCCCAGTTGACGGTCCCTGTTGTTGTCAGGCGGCGAAGGCCTTGGCGGGCGGTTCCTTGGCGCCGGTCATGAAGGCCACCGCGTCCGACATGGTGTGATCGCCCGGCCGCACCACGCACAGCCGCCGGCCGAGCCGGTGAATGTGGATCCGGTCGGCCACCTCGAACACATGCGGCATGTTGTGGCTGATCAGGATGATCGGGATGCCCCGCGCCCGCACGTCGCGGATCAGGTCCAGCACCCGGCGGCTTTCCTTGACGCCCAGCGCCGCGGTGGGTTCGTCGAGGATCACCACCTTCGACCCGAAGGCCGCGGCCCGCGCCACCGCCACGCCCTGCCGCTGGCCACCCGACAGCGTTTCCACCGCCTGGTTGATGTTCTGGATCGTCATCAGGCCCAGTTCGCTGAGCTTGTCCCGCGCGAACTTTTCCATCGCCGGCCTGTCCAGCATCCGCAGCCACGACCCCATGAATCCGGGTCTGCGCAATTCGCGGCCCATGAACATGTTGTCCGCGATGGACAGGGCGGGCGACATGGCCAGCGTCTGGTATACCGTCTCGATCCCCGCGCCGCGCGCTTCCAACGGCGAGGTGAAGTGCACCTCGCGCCCTTCCAGCAGGATCGTCCCCTCGTCGGGCGTCACTGCGCCCGACAACGCCTTGATCAGCGTGGATTTCCCCGCCCCGTTGTCGCCGATCACCGCCAGGATCTCGCCGGGGTAGAGTTCGAAGTTGCAGTGGTCCAGCGCCGTGACACGGCCATAGCGCTTGACCAGTTGGCGGGCCTGAAGGATCGGTTGCGGGCTTGCCTGGGTCATCACGTCGATTTCCTGATCCATTGGTCGATGGCGACCGCGAAGATGATGAGCAGGCCGATGAACAGGAAGGTCCATTGCGGATCGGTCCCGACGAGGCGCAGGCCCATCTCGAACACGCCAACGATCATCGCGCCGAAGAACATCCCGATGATCGACCCGCGCCCGCCGAACAGCGATATCCCCCCGATCACCACGGCGGTGATCGACTGGATGTTGCCCAGTTGCCCGGTGGACGCCGTGGGCGATACCGATCCGAAGCGGCCGATCATGACCCAGCCGGCGATCGCGCAGAACAGCCCGGCCAGCGCGTAGACCTGGATCAGCACCCGGTCGGTGCGCACGCCCGCCAGCGCCGCCGCCTCGGCGTCGTCGCCGACGGCATAGACATGGCGCCCCCAGGCGGTGGATCGCAGCACATAGGCCATGATGGCCACCAGCGCGATCATCAGGAACACGGCATAGAGCACCTTGACGCCGCCAGGCTCGATCGACTGGCCCCAGAATTGCAGGATCGCGGCCTGTTCGCGCACATCGGCGCTGCGGATCGTCTCGTTGCGCGAGAAGATGAAGTTGGCGGCCAGCAGGATCTGCCAGGTGCCCAGCGTCACGATGAAGGGCGGCAGCTTCATCTTCGCGACCAGCCAGCCATTGGCAAAGCCCATCGCCGTCCCGGCGAGCAGGCCCACCACCAGCGCCAGTTCCGCAGGAAACCCGTAGCGGAAGGTGAACTGTCCCATGATGACCGAGCAGAACACCGCGATGGCGCCCACGCTCAGGTCGATGCCCTTGGTCAGGATCACGACGGCCTGCGCGCAGCCGAGGATCCCCACGATGGCGATCTGCTGCAGGATCGTCGACATGGTCGTGGCGCGGAAGAAGTTGTCGGACAGCAGCGCAAAGACCAGGACCGATGCGGTCAGGACGATCATCGGCACCGCCGAGGGCGTGACATGCAGCCAGTGCTGCACGGTCTTGAGGAAGCTGCGCTTCGGCTCGGCGAATTCGGCGACGGTCTCGGTCGCGCCCTTCAGGCCGGACTCGTAGGTCGTGCCGGTGTTTCCGTCACTTGTCATCGCGCCCTCCCCATGGCGTTCCCGCCGGCGCAGTCGCCTGCTGCGGAAACGGGCCCGGCCTCTGGCCGGAATTGGAAGGGCGGCGCGTCAGCCGCCCCTCGCAGATCAGTCTCGGGTCAGTCGACCCGGTCAGGCAAGGGAAATCAGCCCCAGCACAGGTCCATGCCGCGGGCGGTGTCGATCGACTCGACCCCATCCACCGCCTGGTCCGTCACCAGCGCGACGCCGGTGTCGAAGAATTCCTTGCCCTCGGTCGGTGCGGGCAGGGTGCCGTCGGCGGCGAACTGCGCGATCGCCTCGATCCCGAGCGATGCCATCAGCAGCGGGTACTGCTGGCTGGTGGCGCCGATCACGCCGTCGATCACGTTCTGCACGCCCGGGCAGCCGCCATCGACCGAAACGATCAGCACGTCGCCTTCCCGGCCGACCGCGCGCAGCGCCTCGTAGGCGCCTGCGGCCGAGGGTTCGTTGATCGTGTAGACCACGTTGATCTCGGGGTCCTTGGCAAGCAGGGCCTCCATCGCCCGCAGGCCGCCTTCCTCGTTGCCAGCCGTCACTTCATGGCCGACGATGCGGGGGTCGGTCTCGTCACCCCAGCGGTTCGGGTCGCCCAGGTCGACGCCGAAGCCCTGCAGGAAGCCCTGCGCGCGCAGCACGTCAACCGACGGCTGGCTGATCGCGAGGTTCAGCATGGCGATCTTCGCGTTGGCGGCATCGGCGCCCTTGGCGGCCAGCGCCCATTGACCGATCAGGAGACCGGCCTGGAAGTTGTCGGTCGCAAAGGTCGCATCCGCGGCGCTGATCGGGTCGAGCGGCGTGTCGAGCGCGATCACCAGCAGCCCGGCAGCGCGCGCCTGTTCCACGGAGTCCACGATGGCCGCCGTGTCCGAGGCGGCGATCAGGATTCCACTTGCACCATCGGCGATGCAGGTCTCGATCGCGGCCACCTGTGCCTCGTGGTCGCCGTCGATGCGGCCCGCGTAGGCCTTCAGTTCGATGCCCAGTTCGGCGGCCTTTGCGGCGGCGCCTTCGCGCATCTTCACGAAGAAGGGGTTGGTGTCGGTCTTGGTGATCAGGCAGGC
>CAYYOE010000132.1:0-8181 GCA_964473055.1 uncultured Rhodobacterales bacterium
GGGTCGGACCAGTGGGGCAACATCATCAACGGGATCGACCTGACCCGTCGCGTGCTGGACCAGGATATCTTCGGGCTGACCACCCCGCTGCTGACCACCTCGGACGGGCGCAAGATGGGCAAGAGCGCGGGAGGAGCGGTCTGGCTGGATGGCGATCTGTTGTCGCCCTACGAGTTCTGGCAGTTCTGGCGCAACACGACCGATGCCGACGTGGGGCGGTTCCTGCGGCTCTACACCGATCTGCCGCTGGAGGAATGCGGCCGGCTGGCGGCGTTGGGCGGGGCCGAGATCAACCTGGCGAAGATCCGGCTGGCCAACGAGGTGACGGGGCTTCTGCATGGCACCGACGCCGCTGCGGCGGCCGAGGCGACGGCGCGCGAGGTGTTCGAGAAGGGCGGCGTGGGGGATGACCTGCCCACGGTCGCGCTGACGGCCGGCGAGGTGGCCGACGGCATTTCGGTCGTCCAACTGTTCACCCGGGCGAAGCTGGCCACCTCGGGCAAGGACGCGCGGCGGCTGATCGCGGAAGGCGGCGCGCGGCTGAACGATGCGGCGCTGACCGATGCGGGGCTGATGCTGGGGGCGGGGGATTTCGCGCAGCCGGTGAAACTGTCGGCGGGCAAGAAGCGGCACGCGCTGGTGGTTCTGGAGGGATAGGGGTGGTTTGTGCACATGTGCACAAAGTGCTAAGATATTGATTTAGAACAATAAAGACTGTGCGCGTTCAGGTTTGGTCAACCCTTGTGAACGCAACCTTCCGGGCCGTGCGTTGCCGATGGGGCGCGGCGATGGGGCCGACAGGACCGGCGTCAGGGCGGGCCGCCGCCGGTCACAAGGGACACGAGGGTTACGGCAGCCACCCAGAGCCCAGACAGCACCACGGCAACCAGAAGGGCCGCCCCCAACGTCAGGCGCGGCGGCGGCGCATCCACCCCGAGGACAGAGGGCCGCGCGCTTGTGCCGGGACGGAATCGGGACAGGAAAGCCATGCCCATGTCTGGACCTGCAGCGGTTAACGGGTCCTTAAGTCCGGCCGGGCGAAATGCGCGCCATGCAGGCGGTTCCGGTCGGTCTTGACGGTTGGCCGCAGGGCGCGGATGTGCCCTGCGCGCAGTCGGCCGGTTTCGCGCGGGCCCTTCAGGCGCATGGCGGCGAGGCGCTGACGCTGGCGTTGCAGGATGACGGGCGGACGCTCGGCCATGCGCTGACGATCCGGCGCGGGGCGCGGCGGCTGATCTCGCGCGGGCCGGTCTGGACCGGGGACGCAGGCGTCGCCGATCGGCGGGCAGGACTGCATGCGCTGCGCCGTCAGGGCGGCGCGGGCCTGTCGGTCATCAATGCCGAACAGGACGATCCGGCGATGCCGCGCGCGGGGTTCCTGCGGGTGTTGAGCCCCGCCTGGGTCGCGGAATGGGACCTGTCGCGGGCCAGCGCTGCCCTGCGCGCGGGGCTGCACCAGAAATGGCGCAACCGCCTGAAGGCGGGCGAGGCCGCGGGTTGGCAAGTGCGCTGCAACGCAATGGACCCCGATCCGGACCACTGGCTGTTCCGCCACGACGCCCAACGAGCCCGCGCGCGCGGCTACCGGGCCTGGCCGCCGACGCTGATTGCCGCCTGGGTGCGGGCGAACCCGGGGTCGGCGCAGATATGGACTGCGGCCCGGAAGGGTGAGATCGCGGCGGCTGCCCTGGTGCTGCGGCACGGCGCACGGGCGACCTGGCAGATCGGCTGGGCCGGTGCCGAGGCCAGGGCGGGAAACGCGATGCCGCTGGTGCTGTGGCAGGCGGCAGTCCACCTCTCAAGGCAGGGGGTGCTCTGCCTCGATCTCGGCACACTGGATACGGCCAACGCCCCCGGGGTTGCGCGGTTCAAGCTGGGCACGGGGGCCCGTGCGCGTGCCCTCGGCGGCACCTGGGCCGGCGTGCGGGTCTGGTAGCGGGCGGTGCGGGATGCGCCCCGCCCGCAGATCCTCAGTCCGTCACGGTCACGCTGACCATCCGGTCAGGCTCGCCGATCACGGCGCCGTTTGCGCCGGTGCCCCGCTTGATGGCGTCCAGCACGTCAAGCCCGTCGGTGATCTGGCCGACCACGGTATAGGCGCCGTTAAGGTGTGGGGCGGGCGCGAACATCAGGAAGAACTGGCTGTTGGCGCTGTCGGGGCTTTGCGACCGGGCCATGCCCACGGTGCCGCGATCAAACGGGCGGTCCGAGAATTCGGCCTTCAGGTCGGGCCGGTCCGACCCGCCGCGCCCGGCCATGCGCATGTCCTGGCCGACCTTGCCGAACTGCACGTCGCCGGTCTGCGCCATGAAGCCCTCGATCACGCGGTGGAACACCACATCGTCATAGGCGCCTTCGCGGGCCAGCGCGGTGATCTGGTCCACATGACCGGGCGCCACATCCTCGAACAGGTCCACGGTGATCGTGCCGTTGGCGCCGGGGCCGGCGACCTCGATCATCAGGCCTGTGGCATGGGCGGGCAAGGCGGCCAGAAGGGCAAGCGCGGTCAGGGTCTTACGCATCGGCGGCCACCTTCACGCTCAGCATCCGGTCGGGGTTCATCGGCGGTTCGCCCCGGGTGATGTTGTCCACGAACTCCATCCCCGAAAGGACGCGGCCATAGACCGTGTACTGCCCGTTCAGGAAGTGGTTGTCCTTGAAGTTGATGAAGAACTGGCTGTTGGCCGAGTTCGGGTTCGACGACCGCGCCGCGCCCAGCGTGCCCCGGTCATGCGGCAGTTTCGAGAATTCGGCCGGCAGGTCAGGCAGGCTCGATCCGCCGGTGCCTGCGCGGCGGATGTTGAAACCGTCCTCGAAGTCGCCGTGCTCCACATCGCCGGTCTGCGCCATGAAGCCGTCGATGACGCGGTGGAACACCACGTTGTCGTAAGCGCCTGCACGGGCGAGTTCCTTCATGCGTTCGGCATGCTTCGGGGCCACGTCGGCCAGAAGCTCGATCACCACCTGTCCGTCCTTCAGCTCGATCAGGATGGTGTTCTCGGGGTCGCGGATATCGGCCATGGGTCATCCTTTCCTTGGTTGCGCGTACCCTATGGCGCAGGACCGCCGAGGAAAAGGCCCGCAGCCCCCTGAAAAGCCCCGGGGCGTTGACGCCCGCGTGAGTTTCCGCCGACAAGGGACGCGAAACTCTGCCGGGGGCGCGCGCATGGGCTGGAAGACGCTGGACGACATGGACCTGACCGGCAAGGTCGTGCTGGTGCGGGTGGACATCAACGTGCCGGTCGAGGGCGGCCGCGTCACCGATGCGACCCGGATCGAGAAGATCGTGCCGACCGTCTCGGATATCCTGGGCAAGGGCGGGCGGCCCGTGCTGATGGCGCATTTCGGCAGGCCCAAGGGCCGCGTCGTGCCGGAGATGTCGCTGGCGCAGCTGGTCCCGGCACTGGAGGCGGCGCTGGGCGTGCCCGTGGTGTTCGCGGCCGATTGCGTGGGTGGCGCGGCCAAGACCGCGGTTGCCGGGCTGGCCGAAGGACAGGTGTTGCTTCTGGAAAACACGCGCTTCCACGCCGAGGAAGAAGCGAATGACCCGCTGTTTGCCGCCTCGCTGGCTGCGCTGGGGCAGGTCTATTGCAACGACGCGTTTTCCGCCGCGCACCGGGCGCATGCGTCGACCGAGGGGATGGCGAAGCTGTTGCCGCGCTGCGCCGGGCGTCTGATGGAGGCGGAACTGCGCGCCCTGGAAGCGGCCCTCGGCACGCCCGCGCGCCCGGTGGTGGCGGTGGTTGGCGGGGCCAAGGTTTCGACGAAGCTCGACCTGCTGGCGAACCTGATCCGCAAGGTGGAACACCTGGTGATCGGCGGCGGCATGGCGAACACGTTCCTCGTCGCGCAGGGGGTGGAAGTGGGGCGCAGCCTGGCCGAACGCGACATGGCCGACACCGCGCGCCAGATCCTTGCGAACGCGGGCGAGGCGGGCTGTACGATTCATCTGCCGGTGGACGTGGTCGTGGCGCGCGCGTTCAAGGCGGGGGCCGAATCTCAGGTCGTGGCGGTGGAGGATTGCCCGGCGGATGCGATGATCCTGGATGCGGGGCCCGAGACGGTCGCGGCGGCGGCGAAGGTGTTCGGCCAATGCCGGACGCTGATCTGGAACGGCCCGCTCGGCGCCTTCGAGATCGCCCCCTTCGATGCCGCGACCGTGGCCGCCGCGACCGAGGCCGCGCGGCTGACGCGCGAGGGGCACCTCGTGTCGGTCGCGGGCGGTGGCGATACGGTGGCCGCGCTGAACCAGGCGGGCGTGGCGGGCGACTTCACCTTCATCTCGACGGCGGGGGGCGCGTTCCTGGAATGGATGGAGGGCAAGACCCTGCCGGGCGTCGCTGCCCTGATGAAGGATTGACGCCGGATCGGTCGTTAGCGCAACCGCAATTGCGTGCGCCGGGCGCTTCGGCCTAGATGCGCGCGCCGGATCAAGGGGAGAACCGCCATGCCGACCGCCGAGATGACCGCCAAGCTGCGCGACGGACAGGGCTTTATCGCCGCCCTCGACCAGTCGGGGGGATCGACGCCGAAGGCGCTGAAACTCTATGGCATCGACGAAGGCGCCTGGGCGTCCGAGACCGAGATGTTCGACCTGATCCACGCCATGCGGGCTCGGATCGTGACCTCGCCCGCCTTCACCGGCGACCGCGTGGTCGGCGCGATCCTGTTCGAACAGACCATGGACCGGATGATCGACGGCATGCCCTCGGCCCGTTACCTGTGGGACGTGAAGGGCGTGGTGCCCTTCCTCAAGATCGACAAGGGTCTGGAGGCCGAGGCAGACGGCGTGCAGCTGATGAAGCCGATCCCGGGGCTCGACGCTCTGCTGACCCGCGCCGTGGCGCATGGCATCTACGGCACCAAGGAACGCTCGGTGATCAACGCGGCCAATCCCGCCGGGATCGCCGCCATCGTCGCCCAGCAGTTCGAACTTGGCGCGCAGGTGCAGGCGCATGGGCTGATGCCGATCCTCGAGCCCGAGGTCACGATCTCGATCCCCGACAAGGCCGCGGCCGAGGTAATCTTGCGGGATGAGATCCTGAAGCACCTGAATGCCCTGCCGGAGGGTGTTCAGGTGATGCTGAAACTCAGCCTGCCGACCGAGGACAATTTCTACGCGCCTCTGGTAGACCACCCGGGCGTGCTGCGCGTCGTGGCTTTGTCGGGCGGGTATTCGCGCGAGGCCGCGAACGCGATCCTTGCGCGCAACCGCGGGGTCATTGCCAGCTTCTCGCGCGCACTGTCCGAAGGGCTGAGCGCGCAGCAGTCCGAGGCGGAGTTCAACGCCAAGCTCGATGCGGCGGTGGGGTCGATCCACGCGGCCTCGGTGGCGGGCTGAAAGGCATCTGTGCCCTCATCCTTGTCCAAGTACCTCGGGGGGCGGCGGCCACCGGCCGCCCGGGGGGCAGAGCCCCCCGCCCGCGTCACGCTATCCGCGCGGGATGTCGAACTGTGGGGACGCGAGGGTGAAGCCGTCGAATGTGAAGCCCGGCGACACGGTGCAGGACACCAGCGTGTAGTCCCCCAGGCTCCGCGCGGCCTGCCAGTGGTCCGTTGGCACGATCCGCTGCGGCATCTGGCCGGCGGCGAGGTCGGGGCCAAGCAGATGATCGGTCGCGGGGCCTGCGTCGGTGGCGCTCGTGGACAGGACCAGCGGCGCGCCCGAATGCCACAGCCAGATCTCGGTCGCGTCCACCCGGTGCCAGTGGCTGGCCTCGCCGGCCTTCAGGAGAAACAGGATGGCGGTGCCCGAAGGGCGCGCGCCGGGGGCTGCGTCCGCCACCCAGGTCTGGCGAAACCAGCCGCCTTCGGGGTGCGGGGCGAGACCGAGGACCGCGATGATCCGGTCGGGGGTCATGGGTGGATGGAGCGGACGGGGAGGCGCTGCCTCCCCGCGCCCCTCCGAGGTATTTGGGCAAGGATGAAGGCGGGGCGGGTCATCGGGCGAGGGTGTGCAGGATGCGGGCCCAGGTGCGGATGCCCTTGTGAAAGCACTCCACGTCGTATTTCTCGTTCGGCGAGTGGATCTGGTCGTCGTCGCGGCCGAAGCCCACGAGCATGGCATCCATTCCGAGTTCCGACTTGAAGTAGCCCGCGATCGGGATCGAGCCGCCGCAGCCCACATAGGCCGCGGGGCGGCCCCATTCTGCGGCAAGGGCGGCGCGGGCGGTCTCGAAGGCCGGGTTGGCGATGTCCATCTGGCCCGCGGCGCTGGCGCCGTGGGGGGTGAAATGCGCGGTCACGTCGGGGGGCAGTTGCGCCGTGACCCAGGCGCGGAACGAATCCCGGATCTTCAACGGGTCCTGGCGGCTGACGAGGCGGAAGCTGACTTTCGCATGGGCCTCGGCGGGCAGCACGGTCTTGAAGCCCGCGCCGGTGTAACCGCCCCAGATCCCGTTCACTTCGGCCGTCGGCCGCGACCAGAGCATTTCCAGCGGCGTGCGGTCCTGTTCGCCGAAGGGGGTGGTCAGGCCCACCGATCCCAGGAACGTCGCGTGGTCGAAGGCCAGGGCCTGCCACTGGGCGCGCACGGCGTCGGGCAACTCGTCCACGTCGTCGTAGAAGCCGGGGATCGTGATCCGGCCCGTGCCGTCATGCAGCCGCCCCAGGATGCGGGCAAGCAGCGTGGCGGGATTGGCCGCCGCGCCGCCGAACATGCCCGAGTGCAGGTCCTTGGTGGCGGCCTTCAGCGTGATCTCCTCGCCCAGCAATCCGCGCAGCATGGTCACGATGGCGGGGCTCGTGTCCTGGAACAGGCCGGTGTCGCAGATCATCGCCAGGTCCGCGGTCAGTTCGGGACGATTGTCGCGCAGGAAGGGAACAAGCGAGGGCGAGCCCGATTCCTCTTCGCCCTCGAGGAACACGGTCAGTCGGGCGGGGAGCGACCCGTGCACATCTTTCCAGGCGCGCATCGCCTCGATGAAGGTCATCAGCTGGCCCTTGTCGTCGGACGCGCCGCGGGCGCGGATCACCGGGCCGCGGGGGCCGTCCTGGATTTCAGGATCGAAAGGCGGGCGGTCCCAAAGGTCCAGCGGATCGACCGGTTGCACGTCGTAGTGGCCGTAGAACAGCAGGTGCCGGTCGCCGGTTCCGCCGTGCCCCACCACCATCGGGTGGCCGGGCGTGGGCCGCGCCGTGGCGTCGAAGCCGATCGAGGCAAGGTCGGTCGCCAGCCAGTCCGCCGCGCGGGCGCAGTCGGCGGCATGGGTCGGGTCGGTCGAGATCGAGGGGATGCGCAACAGATCGAACAGGCGCTCGGTCGCCTGGGGCAAGGTGTCGTCGATACGGGCGAGCACGGCATCAAGGCTCATGTCCGGGGTCCTTTGCGCGGAATTCACGGGGCCTCGGCAGGCTAACAGGTGGCGGGGCGGCGGCAAGGGCGGTATTCTGGTGCGCGTGCGGAGGGGGATGCGATGCGGTGGATGCTGGCGATTGCGGTTGGGTTCGGGGGCGCAGGCGCTGCGGCGCAGGACGTGGCCACCGGGCGACAGGCGACGGCGATGCTGTTCGGACCCGCGACCGAGGGCGTGATCGTCGGCACACCCGCGCTGCCCGCGGCCGTGATCGACGCGATCCGCACCGAGGCCGGACGGCAGAAGTACTATGGGGCCATGGCCTGGTCGCCGTCCGAGGGGATCGCCGCGCCATCCGCGCTGATGGTGGCGAACTTTCATGACCTTGTGGCCGCCGAGACGGTGGCCCTGCGCGCCTGCAACGATGCGCGCGCCCGCGGGGCCACGGCCTGCGAGGTGATCGCGCATATCCGCCCCGAAGGCTACCAGCCGCGCGACGTGCAGCTGAATGCCGATGCCACGCGGGGGTTCCGCATCTATCGCCAGGGCGGCGGGCCGAAGGCGCTGGCGATCAGCCGCGCCACGGGCGAGTGGCAGTTCGAGAAGGGCGCGGCCGCGGATGTGCGGGCGCTGGCCGGGTGCAACCGGCTGGCGGCGCCGAAGGGTATCGAGGATTGTCAGATCCTGGTGCAGGATTGACCTGCATCAAGGATGTGACCGAGCCAGCCGATTTATTATTCCATAACGAGACGTGAATATGTAATCGTTCCAGACAGCGACATTTCGCACCCTCGCCATCACAGCCGCGACGCCCTAGATCGCGGCACGAGCCAGGAAGAGAGGAGAAGCCGGTGGATTACACCGCGGCCCTGACCCGAGCGATCGA
>CAYYOE010000133.1:0-8177 GCA_964473055.1 uncultured Rhodobacterales bacterium
GTGATCATGTTCCGCCACATCCTGCCCAATGCCATGGTGGCGACGATCACGCTTTTGCCGTTCATCATCACCGGCACGATCGGCACGCTGGCCAGCCTCGATTTCCTGGGCTTCGGGCTGCCATCCTCGTCGCCATCGCTGGGCGAGTTGACCTTGCAGGCCAAGCAGAACCTGCAGGCGCCCTGGCTGGCCTTCACCGCCTTCTTCACATTTGCGGTGATGCTGTCGCTGCTGGTGTTCATCTTCGAGGGCGTGCGCGACGCCTTCGATCCACGAAAGACCTTTCAGTGAGCGCGCCTGTCCTCGATGTGACGGGCCTGACTGTCGCCTTCCGTCAGGACGGTCGGGTGGCCACGGCAGTGCGCGGCGTGTCGTTCAACGTCAGGCAGGGCGAGACGGTGGCGATCGTCGGCGAATCCGGGTCGGGCAAGTCGGTGTCGGCGTTGTCCACGGTGGGCCTTCTGCCCGACTCGGCCGAGGTCACGGGGTCGGTGCGCTGGAGGGGCGAGGAACTGGTGGGCGCGTCCGAGGCGCGGCTGATGCGCGCGCGCGGCAACGAGATCAGCTTCATCTTCCAGGAGCCGATGACCTCGCTCAACCCGTTGCACACGGTGGAAAAGCAGGTGCGCGAGGTTCTGGTGCTGCATCAGGGCCTGTCGGATGCGCAGGCGCGCGCCCGCATCCTGGAGCTTTTGAACGAAGTCGGCATCGACCAGCCCGAGACACGGCTGGGCGCCTATCCGCACCAGCTGTCGGGCGGACAGCGGCAGCGCGTGATGATCGCCATGGCGCTGGCGAACGACCCCGAATTGCTGATCGCCGATGAGCCGACGACAGCGCTGGACGTGACGATCCAGGCGCAGATCCTGGACCTGCTGGCGCGTCTGAAGGCCAAGCGCGGCATGTCGATGCTGTTTATCACCCACGACCTGGGCATCGTGCGCCGCTTTGCCGACCGCGTGGCCGTGATGCAGGGTGGCGAGATCGTCGAACAAGGTGAGACGAGCGAGATTTTCGGTGCGCCGCAGCACCCATACACGCAAAAGCTCCTGTCAGCCGAATCCACCGGCCGCCCTGATCCGGTGCCGCCCGATGCGCCGGTGATCGCGGAAACCCGCGACCTGCGCATCTGGTTCCCGATCCAGCGCGGTCTGTTGCGCCGCACGGTGGGCCACATCAAGGCGGTGAACGCCGCCAGCCTGACCGTGCGCGCGGGCGAGACGCTGGGGATCGTGGGCGAAAGCGGGTCGGGCAAGACCACGCTGGCGCTGGCGCTGTTGCGGCTGATTCCGTCGCAGGGGCCGATCGTGTTCCAGGGCCGCGACATCCAGGGTGCGCGGGGGCGTGACCTGCGTCCGCTGCGGCGCGAGTTGCAGGTAGTGTTCCAGGACCCCTACGGCAGCCTGTCGCCGCGGATGACGGTCGAGGAAATCATCGCCGAGGGGTTCACCGTGCACGGCACCGCCCCTGGCGAGGACCGTAGCGAGATGGTGGCGCGGATAATGGTCGAAGTGGGGTTGGATCCCGCGACCATGCACCGCTACCCGCACGAATTTTCCGGCGGGCAGCGGCAGCGCATCGCCATCGCGCGTGCTATGATTTTGCGGCCGCGGCTGGTGGTGCTGGACGAGCCGACCTCGGCGCTGGACATGACGGTGCAGGTGCAGATCGTGTCCCTGCTGCGCGATCTGCAGCGGCGTTACGGGCTGGCCTACATCTTCATCAGCCACGACCTGAAGGTGGTGCAGGCACTGGCGCACAAGGTGATCGTGATGAAGCGGGGCGATGTGGTGGAACAGGGCGATGCCGACCAGGTGTTCCGCGCCCCGCAGTCGGACTACACACGCGCGCTTCTGGCGGCCGCGTTCGACCTGAAGGTGGATGGCGATGCGGCTTAGACTTGTTTCCGGCGCCCTTGCGCTGCTTTTGGCCCTGCCGGCGGCGGCCCAGACCAGCATCGACGTCTGGCCCGCGATGGCCGATCCGGTCGAGGACTACGAACTCGCCGTCGAGATGTTCCACCGCGGCGACAGACAGGTGGCGACCTGCCTGTTCTACCGCGGCCAGTTCCGCGCCCGGCTGTTTGTCGCCGCGCGCCCGAACCTGCCGCCCGATGGCGCCCCCGCGCTCTATGCCTCGCTGAACGAGGTGGTGGGGGCGGAAATCAACGGCTGGGCCGCCGGCGACGTGGAGAAGTGGGCCGAAGCGATGGAATGCGCGCTGCGTTGGGCCGAGACCACCGACGACCCGCAGACCCCGCGCGTGGCCCATGCCGCGGCCCATGCCCGGGTGACGGGCGGCCTGCGTGAGCTGATTGCCCATGTGCGCGCCAGTGCCGACGACATTCGCGCCCAAAGGGCGGCGAACGGGTTGGAAAACCGCTGAAGAAGTCTCAGCCCGGCTGTTGCGGTTCGCAGGCGATGCCGCGGGCCTGCAGGCGGCGACAGGCCAGCCCGGCAAGGTCGGGATTCAGCCCCTGGAAGTTCGCCTCCCAGGCGCCGCCGGTCTGGCGCACCCGGCGCTGCGCGGTGTCTAGCGTGCCGAACTCGGCCAGCGCCGCGCGCAACAGGGCACGTTCGGCGGCGTCGCGCGTGGAGTAACGGCCGATGGAGATCGACCAGTGCCGCCCGCCCGAGGTGGACAGGCGGGTGACGACCTCGGTTTCCGGCGCAGGGGGAATCACGGCGTCGGGCCGGACTGAGGCCAGAACGATTCCCTCGCTGCGCGCCGAGGTGTCCCGTGCGGGTTGCGGCGGAGCGACCAGTGCCAGCCCTGGCAAGTCCGGCGGGACGTCTTCGACGGGCATCGGCATGTCGATCATGGCAAGGTCGATCTCGGGCTGATCTTCGGCCAGGCCTTCCAGCGCAGCGACCTCGGGCTGTGGGATCTCGGACCGCTCGGGGCGCGGCGGCGGCATCGATGCTGCGACCGCGGCAAGGATGGCGGCATCGTTGCCGGTCTGGTCGGTTCCGACCTGCTGCGCGGCATCTGCCAGCCCTGCAACCTCTGTGTTTTCTTGGGAATCTGGCGTTGTGTCGGGCGCCTCGGCCAGCTGGGTCGCCTCGGCTGCGGGTTCCGGTTCCGGAACTTCGGTGGCGGGAACCTCGCGCGTGGGGCGCGGCGGCGGGCGTCGGGCGGGCAGGGCGGACGCCGTGCGCACCTCTGCCTCGGCCGCGGGTTCCTCGGCGGCGAGCGTCTCGGCAACTGCGGCCTGCGCGACGACCAGCGCCTCGGCGGCGGCATTGGCCACGGCCAGTGCTTCGGCCTCGGCGGCTGCCGCCTGGGCCGCGGCAAGGGCTGCGTCGATCTCGGGTTGCAGCGACGCCACCATCGCGGCTGCCTCGGGCGCGCCGCGTTCGGGACGCAGCATCGGGCGCGGGCTTTTTGCGACGGCCCGCGTCACGCGCAGGGTGCGGCCGGCGGGTACCGCGTTCGCCCCGGCCGACGACATCAGCACCTCATCCTCGGACACCGAATAGTCTGGCGCTGCCGGGCGCACCGTGCGCGCGCGGTTCGGCGCGGCGCGGAAGCCTGCGTCCATCAGTTCAGACACCCGCGCGTTGCGCTGCGCGGTCGAGGTGCCGCCGAACACCGTGACGATGATGCGCTTGTTGCCACGTTCGGCCGAGGCGGTGAGGTTGTAGCCCGCCGCGCGCGTGTAGCCGGTCTTGATCCCGTCGGCGCCGGCATAGCTGTCCAGAAAACGCCGGTTGGTGTTGACCACCTGTGCGATCCCCGCATCCGCCGACCGGCGCGAGAAGATGTTGTAGTATTCCGGGTGATCGAACAGCAGCCGACGCCCGAGGATTGTCATGTCGCGCGCCGTGGACATGTGCCCGTCCTGCGTCAGCCCGTGCATGTTGCGAAAGGTGGTGCGCGTCATGCCCAGGGCCTGCGCGGTGCGATTCATCCGCCGGGCGAAGGCCGCCTCGCTGCCCTCGATTGCTTCCCCGATCGCCGTGGCCGCGTCGTTCGCCGACCGGATCGCGGCCGCGCGGATCAGGTGGCGCAGTGCGATCCGCTGGCCAGGCCGCAGGCCCAGCTTCGACGGCGGCTCTGCGGCGGCCTTGGCCGAGACGGTCACCATCGTGTCGAGTGTGATCTCGCCGCGCTTCACCGCCTCGAATGCGATGTAGAGCGTCATCATCTTTGTCAGGGATGCAGGGTGCAGCCGTGTATCTGCGTTCGTCGATCGCAGCACCTCGCCAGTGCGCGCATCCATCACGACCGCCGCAAAAGGTGCAGCGCGGACAACCGCGGGCACCAGAACTACCAGACAGGCCATAGCCATGATGAGGGCAGGAAATGCCCATCGCCCGAGACGTGCAACCACGTCGGTGCCCCTTGTCCTGTATCGTCTGCCTCAAGTTTCCGGGTCATTTCGCCCGGATTGAACAAGAGGCTAGCACGGGCCCGACGCAGAGAAAATACGGAAAATCAGGGGCCTTCACGCTGTTGCTCACCTGCATCTGGGGATTGGGACAGTCCAAGTGTGCCCATCAGTGCGGGCAGGTCCCCCAGATGTTGTAGCGCGGCAAAGCGCGGGTGTCCGATCGGCGGCTCGGCCGCCTCGTAGCCCCAGGTCAGTTCGTGCGGCACATGAATACCCCAGCCGCCGATCTCCAGAACTGGCAGCACGTCCGAGCGCAGCGAGTTTCCGACCATCAGCGCCGCGGCAGGGTCGCAGCCGTGCCGGGCGAACAGCGTCCGGTAGACCGTGGGTGACTTGTCCGACACCACCTCGACCGCGTGGAACATGTCCCCCAGGCCCGATTGCGCCAGCTTGCGTTCCTGGTCCAGAAGGTCGCCCTTGGTGATCAGCGCGATGCGGAATCCCGCTTCTGCCACGGTAGCGACGGTTTCGGCGGCGCCGGGCAGAAGGTCGATCGGATGCGCCAGCATCTCGTGCCCGGTCTCGACCAGTTCGCGGATCACCCGGCCAGGCACGTCGTCGCCTGCGACCTCGACCGCCGTCTCGATCATCGACAGGACAAACCCCTTCACCCCGAAGCCATAACGCCCGAGGTTGCGCCGCTCGGCCGCCTCCAGCCGGGACCGCAGTGCCTCGGGCGGGGCGTGATCGGCCAGAAGCGCCGCGAACCGGTCCTGGGACAGGCGGAAGACGCGTTCGTTGTGCCACAGCGTGTCGTCGGCATCGAAGCCTACCAGCGCGATCTGTTGCATCCTTGTCCCTTTCACCGTGCGCACGGGGGTTTCTTCTCGCCCGGCATGCCATATATACTGCAGCCGAACCCGCACAGAGATTGCCAGAGCGCCGCGCCTTGACCGCGAAGATCGTTCCCCCCCACCTGATGGCGACCCCCCCCGGTGATCGGGGCCCGGGCCCCGGGGTCGTGCTTGAAACCAAGACCCGCACGAAACGTCCGCCGCTCTACAAGGTGCTGCTGCTGAACGATGACTTCACCCCGATGGAATTTGTCGTTCATGTGCTGGAGCGCTTCTTCGGGCTCAGCCATGCGCAGGCGTTCGAACTGATGCTGACGGTGCACAAGAAGGGCGTGGCGGTCGTGGGCGTGTTTTCCTACGAGGTGGCCGAGACCAAGGTGGGCCAGGTGATGGATTTCGCGCGACGCCACCAGCATCCGCTGCAATGTACCATGGAAAAGGAATAGGGCGCGCCGCGCCCGCACATCCGATGCCGGCAGACCGCCTGTCCCTTGCGCTGGCCTCCGGTGCGGCGGCCATTCCGGCTTCGGGCCGGATCGTGGCCTTCTTTCCGACCTCGGGAACCGACCTTTCGGCGCTGCCGCGTGACCGTCTGCATGTCGTCCAGCCCTTCCGTCCGGACCATGACAGTTTCGCGGCGGCGGGTTATGCCACCGCGCCGGCACCCGATGAAGGCCCCGCCGACGGTGCAGATGCCGCGCCCATTCCTGGCTACGCAGCGGCGATCGTGTTCCTGCCCCGCGCCCGGGCTGCAGCCCGCGCCACTGTCGCCCGCGCGGTGCGCCTGACCGGGGGCGGGCCGCTGGTGATCGACGGGCAGAAGGTCGACGGTATCGACACGATGCTGCGCGATGCGCGTGCACGCGGCCAAGTGACCGACGTTCTGTCAAAGGCGCATGGCAAGATCTTCACTCTGACGCCCGATCCCGGCGCGGACTGGCCCGCGTGGGAGGCCGCCGGAGCACCCCGGCCGATGGACGGCGGGCTATCCGCAGCACCGGGCGGCTTTTCCGCCGACGGGCCCGACCCCGGGTCGCAGGCCCTGGCCGCTGCGCTGGCCGCGCTGCCGCCCGGCCGGCTTTCGGGCCGGGTGGCCGACCTGGGTGCGGGCTGGGGCTATCTGTCGCGCGCCGTTCTCGACCGGCCCGAAGCCGCCGAGGTGCACCTGGTCGAGGCCGATCACGGCGCCCTGTCGCTGGCGCAGGCGGCCCTCGGCCACGACCCGCGTGCGCGGTTTCACTGGGCCGACGCCACGGACTTTGCCCCGGACGCCGCCTTCGATGCCGTCGTGACGAACCCGCCCTTCCATCGCGGCCGGACCGCCGACCCGGGCCTTGGGCGCGCCTTCGTCCTGGCCGCAGCCCGCATGCTGCGACCGTCGGGCGCGCTCTACCTCGTGGCCAACCGCCACCTGCCCTATGAGGCTACCCTTGCCGCCGCCTTCGCCGAGGTGGCGGAACTGCCAGCAGCGCCGGGAAGCCATGCCCCCGGCTACAAGCTGATCCGCGCAGCCCGACCGCGCCGCCCGCCCGCCCGCTGACCCCGCATTCACCGAAGGGACACCCCATGTCGTTGTCGCTCAACGGGAAATCCGCCATCGTCACCGGCGCTGCCAATGGTGTCGGTCTTGCCATCGCGCGGCACTTCGTCGACTGCGGCGCCCGCGTCATGTTCGCCGACCGCGACGAGGCGCGTCTGCAGGACGAGGTGGGCGAGGAATCCGCCGATGATGCGACCCCGATCCGGATGTTCGCCGGAGACCTGACCCAGAAGCTGACCATCGCGAACCTCCTGTCGGCCACGATCGACGCCTTCGACGGCGTGGACATCCTGGTGAACGCCAGCCGCGCAATGGCCGTCTCGGACCCGCTGTCGCCCGACGGCGATGCGGTCGAGGAGATGCTGGCCCAGAACCTGATGACGGCCCTGCGCCTGACCCAGCACACCGCGAAGAAGATGATCGCGCTGGCCGAACGGCAGGGCCGGACCGAGGGCCTGATCGGTTCGGTCGTGAACATCTCGTCCATCGCCGCCCGCCGCACCCGGCCGGACCTGCTGGGCTATTCGGTCGCGACGGCGGCTGTCGATCAGATGACCCGCTCGATGGCCGTGGCTCTGGCCCCGCAGCGTATCCGGGTCAACGCCGTCGCCTTCGGCAGCGTGATGAGCGCGTCCCTGCGCGACCAGATCAAGGGCGACGAGGCCCTGCGCGACGACATCGTCGCCCATACGCCGCTCGGCCGAATTGCGCCGCCCTCGGAACTGGCCGAAGTGGCGCAATTCCTGGCCTCGGACGCGGCGCGCTTCATCACCGGGCAGATCGTCACCGTGGATGGCGGGCGCAGCCTGATCGACCCCTCGACCACATCGGCGCACTGACCCGAGGAATCTCGGTGCCGGATCACGCGGGATGGGCGGCGCGGCAGGCTGCAATTGCCGTCGCCGCCTCGCGTTCCAGTTCGGCCCGCCGCACTTCCATCGACCGCAGCTTGGCCCGTTCGTCCTCCAGGTTCACGGCAACCGGCCGCGTCCGTTCCACCACCTCGTCGCGCTCACACAGCGTGGTGCGGGTCTGTCCGCCCGGTGTCGCGACACGGCAGGGATAGCTCTGCGTGACCACGAAGCTTTCGGTCTGCAGCGCGTAGCCGCGTGAAACGGTGGCACGCGTTTCCGCAATCAGCCGGTCCAGCACCCGAATGTCGCGCGTTTCGCGTGCGATGCAACGCTCTTGCGGGGTGCCGCAGCCCGCCAGGACAGCCAGGGCCAGCATGAGAGGCAAGGCAAGTCGTCTGTGCATGGGTCGAACCCTCCGGCAACACCATACCGTCGTGGCGCATCCGGCGCCACACTTCGGGCTCCTTCATCCTTGCCCAAATACCTCCGGGGGGAGGCCCGCGGCAGCGGGCCCGGGGGGCGGAGCCCCCCGTCGCCCCCGGTTGCCGTCGCCCCCGGTTGCCGTCGCCCCCGGTTGCCGTCGCCCCCGGTTGCCG
>CAYYOE010000134.1:0-8050 GCA_964473055.1 uncultured Rhodobacterales bacterium
CTCGGGGTGTGGCAAGTCCACCACCCTGCGGATGATCGCGGGGCTGGAGGACATCACCGAAGGCACGATCGAGATCGCGGGCCGCGTGGTGAACAACCTCGAACCCAAGGACCGGGACATCGCCATGGTGTTCCAGAACTACGCGATCTACCCGCACATGACGGTGCGCAAGAACATCGGTTTCGGCCTGCGCACGTCGAAGCTGCCCCGCGCCGACAAGGACAAGCGGATCGCCGAGGTGGCCGAACTGCTGGGCATGACCCCCTACCTCGACCGCAAGCCCGATGCGCTGTCGGGCGGCCAGCGCCAGCGCGTGGCGATCGGGCGGGCGATGGTGCGCGACCCGGCGGTGTTCCTGTTCGACGAACCGCTGTCCAACCTCGATGCGCAGCTGCGCACTCAGATGCGGCTGGAAATCAAGCGCCTGCACCAGCGCGTGGGGGCGACCATCGTCTTCGTCACCCACGATCAGGTGGAAGCGATGACCATGGCCGACCGGATCGTCATCATGAAGGACGGCCACATCCTGCAGGTGGGCACGCCGGCCGAGGTCTACCACGAACCCGCCAGCACCTTCGTCGCGCAGTTCATCGGCGCGCCATCGATGAACCTGCTGTCGGGGCAGGCCGCGGGCGGGTCGATCCAGCTGGACACCGGGGCCACCATCGCCCTGCCGTCCCGCGCCGAGGGACCGGTAATGCTCGGCATCCGGCCCGAGGACTTGCGCCCCGCCACCAACGGCTTGGCGGTCCTCCACGGGCGGATCACCGTGGCCGAACCGCTGGGGTCGGGCACGCTTCTGCACGTCGATCTGGGTGGCGGGACCGAAGTGGTCGCCACCGGCCCGGGCCGCGGCGCCCCGCGCGCGGGCGAGGTCATCGGCCTGGCCCCGGTGCCCGATGCGCTGCACCTGTTCGACGCCGCCACCGGGGCCGCAATCCGGTGACGGCGCCGCTGGATATCCTCTGCGCGGGGCGGGTCTATGCCGACCTGATCTTCACTGGGCTGGACGCCGCCCCCCAGCCGGGGCGCGAGGTCTATGCCGACCGGCTGACGCTGACGGCCGGCGGCGGCGCGCTGATCACGGCGGCCTATGCGCATGCCCTGGGCCTGCGCGCCGGGGTCTTCGGCCACTGGCCCGCGACGCCCTTCGACATGCCCGTGCGCGACGCCCTGTCCGAGGCCGGTGTAACCGCGCACCTTGCCCCGGCGCCGCCCGGTGCCGACCCGCAACTGACCTGCGCCATCGCGCGTGGAGGGGACCGTGCCTTTGTCACCCGTCGCGTCGGCGCGGCCCTGCCCGACACCGACCTGCCCCCGGCGCGCCATTTGCACATCGGCGAACTGGCGACCGCGCTGGAACATCCCGGCCTGATCGCTGCCGCCCGTGCGCGCGGTATGTCCGTATCCCTTGACTGCGGTTGGGACGAGGCGGCGCTGGCACATCCCGACACCGCCGCCACGATCGCGGGTTGCGACCTTTTCCTGCCCAATGCGCTGGAGGCCGAGCGTCTGATCACGCAGGGCGTGGACCTGCGCCCTCGCATCGCTCTTGTGGTGAAGCAGGGCGCCGAGGGGGCCTCGGCCCTGACGTCCGAAGGTCGGATCGACGCGCCAGCCAGCCGCGTGGCAGTCGTGGACAGCACCGGGGCGGGCGATGCCTTCATCGCGGGGTTCGTGGCCGGGTGGCTCGCCGGGCGGCCATTGCCTGCCTGCCTGGCCTTCGGTAACGCCTGCGGTGCCATTGCCGTGGGCCGGGTCGGGGGCGTTGGCGGGCTGCCCGACCTGCGCCCATTGCTTCGGCGCCAGGCAGAACCTGCACGCTAGGTAACTGGCCTGGGCGTCGGCTCAGGGTGCCAGATGCTCCGCGAAATGATTCAGGACGGCCTCGTAGATGCCGCGCTTGAACGGCACGATCCCCTCGGCGAGGTCGTGGGCACGCATCCACTGCCAGCGCCCGAACTCCGGGTGCGCCGTGTCGATGCGGATCGCACTGTCGGGCCCGGTCAGGCGCATCAGAAACCATCGCTGCCGCTGCCCGCGCCAACGCCCCTTCCAGGCACCGCCGCGCAGGGCCTCCGGCAGGTCATAGGCCAGCCAGTCGGGGTGCTCGGCCTCGATCCGGACATCCCCGGGCGCCAGGCCCACCTCTTCGCCCAGCTCCCGAAGCGCCGCTGTCTGCGGATCCTCGCCCGCGTCGATCCCGCCCTGCGGCATCTGCCAGGCGCCTGGCATGTCCAGCCGTTCGCCCGCGAAAACCAGCCCGGCGGGATTGGCCAGAACGACGCCCACACAGGGCCGATAGGGAAGATCCGACGCGTTGCGTTTCATGGTGTCCGCCTAGCCACCGAGGCTGCCGCAGGCAATGGCCCTATTTTCTTCGGTACGGTCCAACAATCCTGGGGGCGCCGGGGCGAAGCCTCGGTGGGGGGCAGACAGCCCCCCGCTTTGCCAGGTCTGCCTCACTCCACCGGCGTGAGCTTGGCAAGTCCCTTCAGGATATCGATGGCATAGGCCAGCTGGTAGTCTTCCGCACGCAAGGTGGCCGCGGCTTCAGCGCGCGCGCGCTCCTCCTCGACCTTGCGGCGCTCGTCCTCGGACAGGGAATCGTTGGTCAGGCTGCCGCGCAGATCGGCCTCGGACCGGGATGGGCGCGTCGTTCCATTCGCGCCGGTCTCTTCTTCCGGTTGCCGGGGCGGTTGCTGCACCACGATGTCGGGCGAGATGCCCAGCGCCTGGATCGACCGTCCCGAGGGCGTGTAGTAGCGCGCCGTGGTCAGCCGCATGGCGCCGTCACCACGCAGCGGCATCACCGTCTGCACCGATCCCTTGCCGAAGCTGCGCGTGCCGATCACCACGGCGCGGCGATGGTCCTGCAGCGCGCCCGCCACGATCTCGGAGGCCGACGCCGACCCACCGTTGATCAAGACGACCATCGGCTTGCCCTGCGCCAGGTCGCCCGGCGTGGCGTTGTAGCGCTCGCCGTCCTGCGGCTCGCGACCGCGGGTCGACACGATCTCTCCCGCGTTCAGGAAGGCGTCCGAAACCCGGATCGCCTGCGTCAGCAGGCCGCCGGGGTTGTTGCGCAGGTCCAGCACGATGCCTGAAACCTTGTCGATCCCGCCCGCATCCTCGATCGCCTCCTTCAGCCCGGCATCGAGGTTCGGGAAGGTCTGGTCGTTGAACGTGGTCACGCGCAGGACGATGGCATCGCCTTCGGATCGGGTGCGCACCGCAGTCAGCTTGATCGTGTCACGGATGATCGAGACGTCGAACGGCTCGGTCCGGCCGTCGCGGACAACGGTGATGATGATTTCCGACCCGACCGGCCCACGCATCATCTCGACCGCCTGGTCCAGCGTGAGGCCCAGCACGGATTCACCGTTCACATGGGTGATGAAGTCACCCGCCTCGATGCCGGCCAGGTCTGCGGGTGTCCCGTCGATGGGCGAGACGACCTTGACGAAGCCTTCCTCCTGCGTGACCTCGATCCCGAGGCCGCCGAATTCACCCCGGGTCTGCACCCGCATGTCGGCGGCGTCGTTTGCCGACAGATATCCCGAGTGCGGGTCGAGCGAGGTCAGCATGCCGTTGATCGCCGCCTCGATCAGTTTCCGTTCGTCCACCGGCTCGACATACTGCGCCCGGATGCGTTCGAAGATGTCGCCGAACAATTCCAGCTGTTCATAGACTGTGGCGCGGTTCGCACGGTCCTGGGCGATCAGCGGCCCGGCCACCTGCGTGGCCAGAACCACGCCCGCCAGCACCCCCGCAGAAGTGGCCATCAGGAATTTCTTCATCGCGTCGCGTCCCCTGTCAGTGCGAACCACGAGGCCGGATCCACCGGCGCCCCGCCGTTCCTGAGTTCCATATAAAGCGTTTCCGACCGGTTTGCGCCACCCGCCTGCGGCCCCGCAACGAAATATGCCTCTCGCGCGGTCGGGCCACCCGGCATGACGCCCAGGATGGTCCCGGGCGCCACCACGCTGCCCTCGGCGGCAAACAGGTCACCCAGCCCTGCGAGGACCAACAGATATCCTGCTTGGGGCTCGAGTATCATCACATTTCCGTAGTCGAGCAGGGGTCCGGCATAGCGAACCGTCGCCGACCAGGGTGCGCCAACCGGCGCTCCGGGCGCTGTGGCAAGGATAAGGCCGGGCCGCCGGACCCCCGCCGCGTCGGTTTCCTCGAAACCGCGCAACAGGGTTCCGCGCACGGGTAGAGGCAAGTTGCCCTTCGCCGCCGCAAAGGACCGGATCGCCGGGTCCGTCACCGGAGGCGAGATCTGCGAGAGCCCGTCCGCGAAGGTGTCGAGCGTGTCCGCTGCAGTCAGTAGCCGGGCCAGCGCCGCGGGATCTGCAAGGTAGGGCGCGGGCAGGTCGCGCCGCGCAGCCACGGCCTCGGACAACGCCACGCGGGCGGACTGGGCGCCCGCCAGCCCCTCGGACAAGACGGCCAGTGCACCCTCTTGCACCTGTCGCAGGTCCGTCAGGTCGGCCAGACGTTCGCGCAATCCGGCCGCCTCGGCGGCGAGGCTCTGGGTCACGTCGGTCAGCACCAGACCTGCCCGCACTGACTCGGTCACACCTTCGGGGTGCAGGATCATGCCGGCCTCGGTCTGGCGGCCAAGCGCCAGCATCAGGCCGGTCAGCCGCTGCAGCCGTGCTTCATCGGCCGACAGCTCGGCCCGTGCCCGAGCTTCGCTCAGGCCGGCCTCGCGCAGGGCCTCGCGCAGGGCTTCGAGCCCGGACTCGTAGGCGGCCACGGTCTGCGACAGCGCGGCCACACGGTCCCGCGCGCCACTGGCCCCCGCCAGCATCGCTTCGGCCGCGCGCAACCGTCCCGCGGCATCGGCCGCCGCAGCGCCAGCCCCATCCGGCGCGTCGGCAAACGCGACCGTAGCGACCAGCACCGCGGCGAGGGCGAGCGGAAGCGGGCTTGCCACGATCACCTGACGATCAGGCTCTGGCCGGTCATTTCAGGGGGCGGGGCAAGGCCCATCAGGTCCAGTACCGTGGGCGCCAGGTCGGCAAGTCGCCCCCCCTGGCGCAGGATCGCACCGACCGGTCCGCCCACCAGGATAACCGGTACGGGGTTCGTGGTATGCGCCGTGTGCGGCCCGCCTGTTGTGGGATCGACCATCACCTCGCAGTTGCCGTGGTCCGCGGTGACAACCATCGCACCGCCCGCCGCTTCCAGCGCGTCCACCGCCGCCGCGAGGCCCGCATCCACCGCCTCGCAGGCGGAAATGGCAGCAGACAGGTTGCCGGTGTGGCCCACCATGTCCGGGTTGGCAAAGTTCACCACGATCAGGTCGTACCCCGCCCCGATCGCCGCGACCAAGGCCGCTGCCACGTCGGGCGCGCTCATCTGCGGTTGCAGGTCGTAGGTCGCCACCTTCGGCGACGGCGCCATGTGGCGGTCTTCGCCCGGTTCGGGGTCTTCCTTGCCGCCGTTCAGGAAGAAGGTCACATGCGGATACTTCTCGGTCTCGGCCAGTCGGAACTGGCGCAGGCCATGACTGGCGACCCAGGCGCCAAGCGTGTTGGGGATGTCCCGTTTCGGGAACACGGCCGTCATGTAACGGTCGTGATGCTTCGAGTAGTCGACCATGCCGAGCATGGCGACCAGCTTCGGACGGGTTTCCGGGTCGAAGGCGGTGAAGGCCGGGTCGCCGATGGCCGAGAGGATCTCGCGCGCTCGATCGGCGCGGAAGTTCAGGAAGAAGAAGCCGTCGCCGTCCTGCATTCCCGCATAATCGCCGATCACCGTGGCCGGCAGGAATTCGTCGGTGATCCCGCTGCCATAGTAGTCGCCGATCGCCTGCACCGCGCTGCGTCCGATGTGGTGTTCGCCCAGGCCGCGGACGATCGCCGCATGGGCTTTCTGCACCCGCTCCCAGCGGTTGTCGCGGTCCATCGCATAGTAGCGGCCCGTCACTGTGACGATGCGCGCGCCCTGCGGCAACGCAGCTTCCAGCGCCGCCACCTGCTCGGCGGCTGACTGGGGCGGAACGTCGCGGCCGTCTGTAATGGCATGAACCAGCACCGGGATACCCTCGGCGGCGATTACGCGGGCGGCTTCCGCCAAATGTGCCTGATGCGCATGAACCCCACCCGGAGAGCACAGTCCCGCCAGATGCGCCGTCCCGCCGCTGGCCCTTACGCGCGCGATGAAGTCGCGCAAGGCGGGTTCGTGCGCAAAGGTGCCTTCCTCGATGGCAAGGTCGATCTGGCCCAGGTCCATCGCCACCACGCGCCCCGCGCCGATGTTCATGTGCCCGACTTCCGAATTGCCCATCTGCCCGCGCGGCAGACCGACATCCGGGCCATGGGTAACCAGCGTTGCATGGGGGCACGCGGCCCAGATCTGGTCGAAGGCCGGTGTCCGCGCCTGATGGGGTGCATTGGCAGCGGTTTCTTCGCTAAGTCCCCAGCCGTCGAGGATCATCAGCACAACGGGTTTCGGGACGCTCATCGAATGCCTCCGGCATCTACCCGAACCCTTCTAGGACCGACCCGCCTGCACCACAACCGATCCCCGACCGCTTTGCTGCGCCCCAGCTATCCAGTGCTGTCCGGGAGCGTGCCATTCCCCGAGCTGCCGTCAGTACCCCTGCTACAGGCTCGCCTCCAGCGCCGCGATGACCGCGTCGCCCATCTGCCGCGTGGTGGCCGGGCGCGCCGCATCGCCATTCTGCATCAGGTCGGCGGTCCGCACTCCCTCGGCCAGCACCTGCTCCACCGCACGCTCGACGCGCGCGGCCTCGTCGCCGGCATCAAAGGAATAGCGCAGCGCCATCGCAAAGCTCAGGATGCAGGCGCACGGGTTCGCGATGCCCTGCCCGGCGATGTCGGGGGCCGAGCCGTGCACGGGTTCGTACAGGGCCTTGGGCCGTCCGTTCGCCATGGGCGCACCCAGCGATGCCGAGGGCAGCATCCCCAGCGACCCGGTCAGCATCGCGGCCAGGTCCGACAACAGATCGCCGAACAGGTTGTCGGTCACGATGACGTCGAACTGCTTGGGCCAGCGGGTCAGCTGCATGGCGCCCGCATCGGCATACATATGCGACAGCTCCACATCCGGGTATTCCTTGTCATGCACTTCCTGCACGACCTGACGCCACAGGATCCCCGACTCCATGACATTGGCCTTCTCCATCGAGCAGACCTTGTTGCCGCGTTTGCGCGCCAGCTCGAACGCCGACCGCGCCACGCGGGCGATCTCGCCTTCGGTGTAGCGCTGGGTGTTGATCCCCACCCGCTCGTTCCCCTCGCGGATGATCCCGCGCGGTTCGCCGAAATAGACGCCCGACGTCAGTTCCCGCACGATCAGGATGTCCAGCCCCGCCACGATCTCGCGCTTGAGGGACGAGAAATCTGCCAGCGCGTCGAAGCACTGGGCGGGGCGCAGGTTGGCAAACAGGTCCATCTCCTTGCGCAGGCGCAACAGGCCGCGCTCGGGCTTCAGGCTGAAGTCGAGATTGTCGTACTTCGGCCCCCCCACGGCGCCCAAGAGCACCGCATCGGCGGCCTGAGCGCGGGCCATCGTGGCGTCGGTCAGGGGTGTGCCGTGTGCGTCATAGGCGCAGCCGCCCACCAGATCCTCGGACACGTCGAAGCGCTGGCCCCGGCGGTCGCCCATCCAGTCGATGATGCGGGTGACTTCGGCCATCACCTCGGGGCCGATGCCGTCGCCGGCGAGGATGAGGAGGCTGGGGTTCGACATGGGCGGCATTCCTTCGCGGATGGATCGCGCGGGGCCTAGCCCCCGGGGCGCGTCCGGTCAAGGAACCGGGTCAGGAAAGGTGCGGGTGCAGCCCTGCTGCCAGCGCGTCCCAGACCCGCGCCACCCGGGGCGCATGGCGCTGCGCGGGGTGCGCGGTCAGCCAGACCGGCAGCACCGGCAGGGGCGCGTCCGCCAGCACCCGCACCATGGACGGATCCCGCCCGGCGACCGCGACCTGCCCGATCCCGATGCCCGCCCCGGCGCGCACCAGTTCCCAATAGGCAGTCTGGTTGTCGCAGCGCACGGTGAACCAGTCGCGCGT
>CAYYOE010000135.1:0-1582 GCA_964473055.1 uncultured Rhodobacterales bacterium
CGCGCCTGATCGACCGGCCGATCCGTCCGCTGTTCGTCGACGGGTTCAAGAACGAAGTGCTGGTGATCTGCACCGTGCTGTCGCACGACCTTGAAAACGAACCCGACATGGTGGCGATGATCGCCGCCTCGGCCGCGCTGACCGTGTCCGGCGCCCCCTTCATGGGTCCGATCGCGGCCTGCCGCGTGGGCTATGTCGGCGGCAACTACGTGCTGAACCCGTCCTGCGACGACATGCACAAGCTGCGCGAGAACCCCGAGCAGCGGCTGGATCTGGTGGTCGCGGGCACCCGCGACGCGGTGATGATGGTCGAATCCGAGGCCTATGAGCTGACCGAGGCCGAGATGCTGGGTGCGGTCAAGTTCGCCCATGCATCGATCCAGCCGGTGATCGACCTGATCATCGATTTCGCCGAGGAAAGCGCGAAGGAACCCTTCGATTTCTCGCCGCCCGATTACACCGACCTCTACGCCTCCGTGAAAGCCGCTGGCGAGACCGCCATGCGCGCCGCCTTTGCGATCCGCGACAAGCAGGAACGCACCACCGCCATCGGCGCGGCGCGCGACACCGTCAAGGCCGCTTTGTCGGAAGACGACCTCGCGCATCCGAACCTCGGCGACTGCTTCAAGAAGCTGGAAGCCTCGGTCCTGCGCGGCGACATCATCTCGGGCGGGGCGCGAATCGACGGGCGCGACACCAGGACGGTGCGCCCGATCGTGTGCGAGACCGGCATCCTGCCGCGCGCGCACGGGTCGGCCCTGTTCACCCGCGGCGAGACGCAAGGCTTGGTCGTTACCACGCTCGGCACCGGCGAGGATGAACAGTTCATCGACGCGCTGACCGGCACGTCCAAGATGAACTTCATGCTGCACTACAACTTCCCTCCCTACTCGGTCGGTGAAGTGGGCCGCTTCGGCCCGCCCGGCCGGCGCGAGATCGGCCACGGCAAGCTGGCGTGGCGTGCCTTGCAGGCGGTGCTGCCGCCCGCGACCGACTTCCCCTACACCGTCCGCCTGGTGTCCGAGATCACCGAATCCAACGGTTCGTCCTCGATGGCTTCGGTCTGCGGCGGATCGCTGTCGATGATGGACGCGGGCGTGCCTCTGAAGGCCCCCGTGGCAGGCGTCGCCATGGGCCTGATCCTGGAGGACGACGGCCGCTGGGCGGTGCTGACCGACATCCTGGGCGACGAGGATCACCTCGGCGACATGGACTTCAAGGTGGCGGGGACCGCGGACGGGATCACCAGCCTGCAGATGGACATCAAGGTCGCAGGCATCACGCCCGAGATCATGGAACAGGCGCTGGCCCAGGCCAAGGACGGCCGGATGCACATCCTGAACGAAATGTCCAAGGCACTGACCTCGGCGCAGGCGTTCAGCCAGTACGCCCCCAAGATCGAGACGATGACCATCCCCACCGACAAGATCCGCGAAGTGATCGGGTCGGGCGGCAAGGTCATCCGCGAGATCGTCGAGGTGTCGGGCGCCAAGGTCGACATCAATGACGACGGTGTGATCAAGATCGCCTCGAACAACGCCGAGGCGATCCAGAAGGCCTACGACATGATCTGGTCGATCGT
>CAYYOE010000135.1:1592-8049 GCA_964473055.1 uncultured Rhodobacterales bacterium
CATCGTGGCCGAGCCGGAAGAAGGCAAGATCTACAAGGGCAAGGTCGTGAAGCTGGTCGATTTCGGCGCCTTCGTGAACTTCTTCGGCAAGCGCGACGGTCTGGTGCATGTGTCCCAGATCTCGGGCAAGCGGCTGAACCACCCGAACGAGGCGCTGAAGGAAGGCCAGGAAGTCTGGGTCAAGCTTCTGGGCTTCGATGACCGTGGCAAGGTGCGCCTGTCCATGAAGATCGTGGACCAGGAGACCGGCAAGGAAATGGTCGAGGCCGCCGCCGACTGATCGGTCGCCGACAAAAAGTCGTCGGAGCGCCCCGGGAACCCCCCGGGGCGTTCTGCATTTCGGGGGCCTCGCAAAGGCCGTGCGCGTGTCGCTTCCGACAAGGGTGTGGCATCTTGCGTGGTGTCTGACCTGTAGCTCCGCGCGCGGAGGCAAGCCAATGCAGGAGGCGCGATCCGCTTGCCGCTTCCGACAAGGTCGCGACCCGTGCCTGGGAACTCCTGTCCGAGAGGGTCCAGTCACGGTTGCCGCGCACTTCCTTTTTCAACATTCCCCCAGAGGCTTGGCCAATCGCGCCTCGGGTGAACGCCCTCGGCCGTCCTGCGCAGGGAAAAAAAACGCCGCCCCTGAAACTTCCCGGCGCCTGCTTCCGTGACTCGTCTCGAAGGCGCCGCAGCCCGCGGTCGCCCCGACCGGAGGATGTCCATGAGCACCGAAACCATTGTCACCACCGCCGCCCTGATCTTTCTCGCCGGAGGGGCCCATGCCATGTCTCCCGTGGCTCAGAAAGCCGTGGGCCTGACCGGCGATCGCACGCTGGTTCTGTTCGACACCGATACCGCCGCCGTCACCGGCACCGTCGAGGTATCGGGCACCTCACGCCTGCTCGGGATCGACCTGCGCCCCGCCACGGGCCAGCTGATCGGCGTGACCGACCGGCAGGAGATCGTCGAGATCGACCTGCGCACGGGCGCCACCACGATGATCGCGACCATGGCCACCATGCTTCCCGTGGCCGAGGGCGCGCAGGTCGTGGTCGATTTCAATCCTGCCGCCGACCGTCTGCGCTTCATGTCGGGCACTGCGAACCACCGGGTGAACGTGGACACCGGCGAGGTCGTCGTGGATGGCGAACTCTCCTACCTGCGCGGGGACACGAACGCCGAGGCCGAACCCATGATCGCCGCCGCAGCCTACATCAACAGCTTCGGCAAGCCCGAGGCCACCGCAATGTACAACATCGACGTGGGCCTGTCCGCGCTGGTCCAGCAGGCGCCGCCGAACGACGGTACGATGAACACGATCGGCAGCTTGGGCGTGATGCTGGACGGGCCGGTGGCGCTGGACGTGGCCACCACGTCGGACGGAACGAACACCGCCTGGCTGGCCGCGAACGGAGGTATCCATATCGTCGATCTGGCGACCGGCACGGTGACCGGGTCGTGGACGCTGAGCGGCGCTGCGGGTCCGCTGCGCGACCTCACCATCCTGACGGCCGAGTAAGGGCAGACAGGCGGAATGTGGCGCCCGCCCGTCAATCGTGACCGCGAAATCGACTGGCGGGCGCTGGCCCTTCCGCGCACATCCCGATAGGCTTGGCCCACGACGACAGGGGGCTGCCGCCGGTGCATCGGAACAGATTGGGTTTGACTCGATTGCTTGTCGCAGCGGCGCTTTGCATGCCGCTGCCCGCACCCGCCTTCGACCGCCTGACCTTCGAAATCGTGGGCGCCGGGGACGGCCTGCGCGAACGGGTCGAGGCTGCCTCGGGGCTGCGCGACCTGAAGGACCGGAACGTCGCCGATCCGCAAGAGGTGATCGCCGCGGCACGGGCGGAATATGCTCGTCTGCTTGGTGCGATGTATGCCGAAGGGCGCTACAACACGGTCATTTCCGTGCGGGTGGACGGGCGCGAAGCGTCCGACCTGTCACCCTTCGCGGCGCCTTCGCGGGTCGGGACGGTGGCGGTGCGGGTGGATCCCGGGGCTGGGTTCCGTTTCGGTACGGCACGGGTGGCTCCGCTGGCGCCGGGAACTGAACTGCCCGAAGGCTTTGCGCCGGGCGAACGCGCCGGGGCGGGCCTGATCCGCGAGGCTGCGGCAGCGGGCGTCGAGGGTTGGCGCGACGCGGGTCACGCCAAGGCCCGTCCGTCCGGACAGCGCATCGTGGCCCGTCACGCCGAACGGCGGCTGGATGCCGAGATCACGCTCGATCCCGGGCCAAGGCTGCGCTTTGGCGCGATGACCGTGACCGGCAACGAACGGACGCGCGAACGCGCGGTCCGCAGGATCGCGGGCTACCCCGAAGGCGAGGTCTATTCGCCCGCCGCGCTGGAAGCAGCCGCGAACCGTCTGCGCCGCACCGGCACGTTCCGGTCCGTCCGCATCACCGAGGCCGAGCGGCCCAATCCCGACGGTACGCTCGATGTGATGCTGGCGCTGGCCGAGGAACGGCGCCGACGCGCGGGTGCGGGGGTGGAATTGAACTCGCTCGACGGGATCACGGTTTCTGCCTTCTTCCTGCACCGCAATCTGACCGGCAGCGCAGAACGGCTGCGGGTGGATGCGGCAATCTCGGGGATCGGTGGGCAGACGGGCGGTTTCCGGGGCGACGGGGTGGATTTTTTCCTCGGTGCCCGCGCCACGCGTCCCGGCAGCTGGGGGCCCGACACCGAACTGTTCGTCCTCGGCGAGATCGACATCGAGGACGCACCCGACTTCTACGCCGAACGCGCCCGCGTCGGGATCGGCGCGACCCGGCCGCTGGGCGAGTTCCTGACCGGGGAACTGGCGCTGACCTTCAGCCTGACCCGGACCGAAGACCGGTTCGGCGAACGGGAATTCAATGTGGTCTCACTGCCTTTCACGTTGACCTGGGACAACCGCGATTCCGCGCTGGATGCCACCAGCGGCATCTTTGCGCGCGGCACCGCGACACCTTTCCTCGGCATCGGCGGGGCGGCTTCGGGCGTCCGTCTTGAAGGCGATGCACGCACCTACCTGCGCTTCGGCGAGCGCCTGGTGCTGGCCGCACGGGGCCAGATCGGCACCGTGGAAGGCCCGGCCCTGTTCGAGATCCCGGCCGCCGACCGGTTCTTTTCCGGCGGCGGCGGCACCGTCCGTGGCCAGGAATTCCAGAGCCTTGGTGTGCAACTGACCCGTGGCGCGATCAGCGCGCAGACGGGCGGCGCGTCGTTCCTCGGCGCCAGCCTCGAAGCGCGGGTGGGCGTGACCGATGCCATCGGCGTGGTGGCGTTCTACGACTGGGGCTACGTCAGCCCGGCCTCGTTCTTCGACTTTGCTGACGCCGGCAGCAGCCACGCCGGTGCGGGCCTTGGCCTGCGCTACGACACCGGGATCGGGCCGATCCGGCTGGATGTGGGCGTCCCGGTCAGCGGCGACGGTGCGTCGTTCGAGGACGTGCAGGTGTATATCGGCATCGGGCAGGCGTTCTGATGGGTTGGCTGCGCGGTGCCCTTCTTTCGGCGGCGCTGGCCCTGGGCGGTCCGGCACTGGCGCAGGACGATGATGGACCGGGCTTCCTGACGCGGCTGTTGCAGGACAACCTGTCGGACGCCGGGCGCACCGTGACGATCCGGGGGTTCGAGGGGGCGCTTTCGTCCACCGCCCGCATGGCCGAGATGACGATCGCCGACGATGACGGCGTCTGGCTGACCCTGCGTGACGCGACGCTTGACTGGAGCCGCGCCGCCCTGCTGCGCGGCCGGGTCGAGGTGCGCGCCCTGACCGCGCGCGAACTGGTGGTGGAACGCCTGCCTGCGTCCGAAGACACGCCGCCGTCCCCCGAAGCCACCGGCTTTGCCCTGCCGGACCTGCCGGTGTCGGTCGAGATCGGGCGGATCGCGCTGGATCGGGTGGCGTTGGGCGCGGGCATCCTGGGACAGTCGGTCGAGGCGAGCCTCGCGGGCACGTTGCGGCTGGCGGATGGGGCCGGGGCGGCGGACGTGCGGCTGGCGCGGATTGACGGGCGCACGGGCGAGATCGCGCTGGTCGCCGACTATGCCAACGCAACGCGGGAACTGGCCCTGAACCTGACCATGATCGAAGGACCGGGCGGCATCGCCGCGACGGCGCTTGGGCTGCCCGGTGCACCGGCGGTGGACCTTCGGGTGGAAGGCGCCGGGCCGCTGGACGATTTCGATGCGCGGCTGCGGCTGGCCACCAACGGATCCGACCGGCTGGCAGGCCGGTTGCGGCTGGCAGGGGCGGGCGACGGCGCAACGCGGTTCGAAGGGGAACTCGGCGGCGATATCGCGCCCCTGTTCCTGCCGGACTACGCCGCCTTCTTTGGTCCCAACCTGCGCCTTGTCGCGCGCGGCGTGGCCGAGGCGGACGGTGCGCTGGCGCTGTCATCCTTCAACCTGCGCGCGGCGGCCCTGTCGCTGCAAGGCGCGGCAAGGATCGGCGCGGGTGGCCTGCCCGAGAGCTTCGCCGTCGCCGGGCGCATCGCGGCCGATGATGGCGCGCCGGTGCTTCTGCCCGTTTCGGGCGAGGCGCTGGTGGTGGATCGGCTCGATCTGACGGCCGAGTTCGACGCGGGCCGGGGCGAGGTGTGGCGTGCGGCGCTCGACATCGCGGGGCTGCAACGGGGCGATGTGTCCATGGCCACGCTGGGACTGGCGGCGGACGGCACGATTGTCAGCGGCGCGGTGCCCGCGGTTACGGCCGACCTGACCTTCGCCGCCGATGGTATCGGCCACGCCGATCCAGCGTTGGCGGGTGCCCTGGGAACAGGCCTGGCGGGGGGCGCCAGGGTCGACTGGCAGGCCGGGCAACCGGTCGCGCTGACCGGGCTGGAGATTGCGGGCGCCGGGCTGCGTCTGGCCGGGGACGCAACGCTGGATACCGCCGAAGGACTGGGCATCGCGGGCGAGGTGCGCCTGTCGGCCGAGGATCTGGCGCGCTTCGCCGGTCTGGCCGGGCAACCCCTGGCGGGCGCGATCGACCTGTCGGCCAGCGGGTCGGGCGACCCCCTGGCTGGCACCTTCGACGTGACGCTGACGGCTGAAGGCCAGGACCTTGCCCTTGGGCGGCCCGAGGCCGACCCCTACCTGCGCGGTGCGACAAGGATCGAGGCCACCGCGCGGCGCGACGCCACGGGAACCGTGCTGGACCGGCTGGTGGTGGCAGGCGCAGGCGTGGACCTGGACGCCGCGGGCCGGATCAGCACGCCTGAGGGTGCCGCCGTGCCAGTGGCCGAGGGACGCGCTACGCTGCGGCTGGCGGACCTGTCGCCGCTGTCGGGCCTGGCCGGGCAGCCCTTGTCGGGGGGGATATCGGGCCAGGTCTCGGGTCAGGCCACCATTGACGGACTGGCAGCCTCGGTCACGGCGGACCTGCGCGGCGCGGCGCTGGCCGTGGGGATCCCCGAGGCCGACGCCTACCTGACCGGCGACACGCGGCTGGGCGTGACCGCATCGCGCGATGGTGCCATGGCGCGGATCGACCGGCTGGACATCGACGGCGCGCGCGGCGCGCGGCTGCGCGTGACGGGCGATCTGGCGTTGCCCGATGGGGCCGCGCCGGTGTTCGATGGACGGGTCGAGGCCGGGGTCGGCGACCTGTTGCCCCTGTCCACCGCCGCAGGCCGGGCACTGTCGGGTGCCGCGCAAGTGACGGCGGAAGGCCGCGCCTCGGCCGATGCGCAGGCGCTGGACCTGACCGCCGACCTGACCGCCATGGCCCTGTCCGTAGGTGGGCAGGCGCTGGGCGACGTGACGTTGACCGCCGACGCGCAGCGCGATGGCGCGACCGGGCGGCTGCAACGTTTGACCCTGCGCGGCGCGGGGATCGAGGCTGACCTGTCAGGCGACCTGACCCTGCCTGATGCCGCTGCGCCTGGCTTTGATGGCACCTTCCGCCTGGCCGTGGCCGATCTGTCCCGGCTGGCCGGGCTGGCCGGAGCGCGTCTGGCGGGCGCCCTTGCCGCCGAAGGCCGTGCAGCGTTGACGGCCGATCTTTCGGCCTTCGATGTCGCGCTGACGGCGCAGGGCACCGGCCTGTCGGTCGGCCAGCCCGAGGCCGACCGCGTGATCGGCGGACGCGCGACCCTGACGCTGGACGCCGCGCGCGATGGCGACGACATCGCGATCCGTACCGCCCGCCTGCAGACCGCGCGCGGCGCCACCGAGGCGTCGGGCCGCCTGAACGGGCAGGACGGACAGGTGCAGATCACCTCGACGCTGGATGACCTCGGCATCCTGGTTCCCGGGATCAGCGGACCTGTGCGGTTGAGCGGGCAGGTCGGCGAGGCGGGCAATGCGCTGACCGTCGCGCTGGACGCGACCGGCCCTGCCGGGGTTACCGGGCGCGCCACGGGGTCGGTGGCGCGCGATGCCTCGCGCGTCGATCTGGCGCTGTCCGGTGCAGCGCCGCTGGGCCTGGCAAACCCCTTCATTGCCCCGCGCAGCATCGCGGGAACCGCGCGCTACGACCTGCG